>NZ_DAIRTR010000024.1:0-29950 GCF_036803785.1 Pelomicrobium sp.
GCTCCCCCACCACCCAGATCGATGCCACCCCCAGGGCGATCAGCAGCACCTGGATGGCACCGGCCTTCAACGCTGGAGTGCGATGCAGGTCCGGGATGAGGTCCGCCACCGCCACATAGATCATGCTGGCGGCGGCAAAGCCGAGCAGCGGCGGCACCAGCTCCCGCATGCTGTCAAGCCCGGCGTAGCCGATGAGCGCCCCCAGGAGCATGGCCATGCTGGAGAGCAGGTTGAACAGCAGGGCCTTGGCCTTGCTGAAACCGGAGTGGAGCAGGACGAGGAAGTCGCCGGCCTCCTGGGGGATTTCGTGGGCGATGATGGCGAGGGCCGTCACGATGCCCAGGTGCGGGTTGGTGAGGAAAGCAGCGGCGATAAGCACCCCATCGACGAAGTTGTGGATGGTATCGCCGATGAGGATGAGGAGACCGCCGCGCATGCGGACGCCGGGCAACAGCGCCGGATCATGGCCATCCGAATGATGGGTGTGATGGTGGCGCCACAACACCAGCTTCTCGAGCACGAAGAACACCACGATGCCGAGGAGCACGATACCGCTGGTCTGCTCGATGCTCCTGCCATGGGCCATGGCTTCCGGCAGCATCTCCAGAAAGGCGGCGCCAAGGAGCGTGCCGATGGCGTAGCTTACCAGCCAGGGAATCCAGGCGGCACGGGCGGCGAGAGTGAGGGCTGCCGCCACCAGCACGCTCAAAAGACCGCCCGTGAGGCTAGCGGCGATGATCCAGGCGAAAGGGGACATTCGAAAAGAGGGCGCAGCGGCAAAACGGCGCATTATAGCCGTACTGCGGGCTCAATCGGCGAGCCAGACGAGCGCCGCCATGCGTCCCGTCACCTGATCCCGTCGGTAGGAGTAGAAGCGTTGCGGCTGGCTGAAGGTGCAGGCCTCTTCTGCGTAAACCGCCCGCACCCCGCAGCTGTGCAGGCGTTGGCGGGCGAGCAGCGGCAGGTTGGCGAGCCACTTGCCGTTGTCCCGGGGCAGAAAGGCGAAGGCGGCCCGGGTTTCGTGGTCCAGGAACGCCTGCCGCACCTCCTCGCCCACCTCGAAGCTGTCGGGCCCGATGCAGGGTCCCAGCCAGGCGAGGAGATGGGCCGGGTCCGCCTCCATCGCCTGCACCGTGCGTTCGAGCACCCCGCGGGCCAATCCGCGCCATCCGGCGTGGGCGATGCCCACCACGGTGGCATCCCGATCGCATAACAGGACCGGCAGGCAATCGGCCACTAGCACCGCGCACACCACGCCGGGCGTGCAGCTTACGGCGGCATCGGCCTCGAGTTCTCCGGGCACAGCGCGGGCTGCGGCCGAGTCCAGGCGGGCGACCGTGACACCGTGGACCTGCTTGAGCCAGCGGGGTTCGGCCGGCAGCCGCTGACGCAAGCGGCGCCGATTTTCCGCGACGCACTGGGGGTCGTCGCCCACGTGCTCGCTCAGATTGAGGGACGCGTACGGGCCGCGGCTCACGCCCCCGGCGCGGGTAGTGGCGAGGGCTCGCACCCGTTGCGGCGCGGGCCAGTGGGGCAGGATGAGCTCAAGCGGATCGTCCGTCATGGGTGGCGCCGCAGCTGGTCCAGCAAGGCCGCCATGTCGGCGGGCAGCGGTGCATCCAGCACCAGCGGGCGGCCCCCGGCCGGGTGGGGAACGACCAGCCGGGCAGCGTGGAGGGCCTGCCGGGGGAATGCGGCGAGGAGCGCGGCGGCAGGGCCCTTGGGCGTGCCTCGGTACACGGGATCCCCCACCAGGGCATGGCCGATGGAATGGAGATGGACCCGGATTTGATGGGTACGGCCGGTTTCCAGGCGGCACAGGACCAGGGTGCATCCGGGCAAGGGCTCCAGAGCCTGCACGTGGGTGAGGGCAGGCTTTCCCGGGTCCACCACCGCCATGCGGGTGCGCCGTACCGGATGGCGGCCGATGGGCGCTTCGATGGTGCAGCTGCCCGGTACGGTGCCCAGGGCGAAGGCCAAGTACTCCCGCCGGACCCGGCGCTCGGCCAGGGCCCGCTGGAGCTGAACGTGGGCCGCCAGGGTCTTTGCCACCACCATGAGCCCGCTGGTGTCCTTGTCCAAGCGATGGACGATGCCTGCCCGGGGGAGCGCGGCCAGGGCGGGGGCATGGTGCAACAGGGCGTTGAGCAAAGTGCCCCGCCAGTTTCCGCTACCGGGGTGGACCACCAGGCCGGCGGGCTTGTCGAGGACGATGATCTCCTTGTCCTCGTACACGACAGCGAGGGGCCGCTCCTCGGGGGTGTAGGCCGTCTCCTGGGGGTCCGGCTGGAGTGCCACTTCCACCGTCTCCCCACCCCACACTCGCTCTTTGGCCGCACGCAGCGCCCCGTCTACCCGCACGGCGCCCTGGCGGATCCAGCGGCTCAAACGGCTGCGGGAATATTCCGGCAGGAGCCGCGCCAGGGCCTGGTCGAGACGCAAGCCGGCGCAGTCCTCTCCCACCCGCAGACGCCGCAGGGGCGGGCAAGGCGCTGCGCTATAATCCGTCGAAGACAGTGAGGAATTCGCCATGGCCGTTAGTGTACGTGCAACTCGCCTTCGCCGATGCGGGCGGACCTGCTCCCGCGGGCTCGCCGCTGCCGCGGCCTTGCTCGTTTCGCTCTCGGGTTGCGGGCTCTTGCCAGAGGAAAGAGACCCCACCGCAGGTTGGTCCGCGAGCCGACTCTACGCCGAGGCGAAGGATGAATTGAACAGCGGCAACTACCAGAACGCCATCAAGCTCTACGAAAAGCTGGAAGCGCGCTATCCCTACGGCCGCTACGCCTTGCAGGCCCAGCTGGAAATCGCCTATGCCTATTACAAGGACGGGGAAAGCGCTTCCGCCATCAACGCCGCCGACCGTTTCATCAAGCTGCACCCCAATCATCCCAACGTGGATTATGCCTATTACCTCAAAGGGCTGGTCAACTTCCAGTCGGACTTGGGCATTTTCTCCGCCCTGGGGGGTGACGATTTCAGTGACCGGGACCCCAAGGCGGCGCGGGAAGCCTTCGAGGCTTTCCGCGAGCTGGTGACCCGCTTCCCGGAAAGCCGCTATGCTGCCGATGCCCGGGCGCGCATGAACTACCTGGTAAATGCCCTGGCCTCTCACGAAGTGCACGTGGCCCGCTACTACATGCGTCGGGGCGCCTATGTGGCCGCGGCCAACCGCGCCAAGTACGTGCTGGAGAATTACCCCCAGGCGCCGGCTCTGGAAGAGGCCCTGGCGATCATGGTGCGCGCCTATGACGCCCTGGGGTTGCCCAAGCTGCGGGACGACGCGCGCCGGGTGCTGGAACAGAACTTTCCCGGCAGCGTCTACTTGGCGGGTGGCCCGGCGCGAAAGCCCTGGTGGAAGCTCTGGTGAGGTTAGCGGGCGAACTTGCGCACCACTTCCATCAGCTCGGCGATGGCCGCGTCCCCGTCGCCTGAGCGGATGGCGCTCTTCACACACCCCTGGGTGTGGTCCTCCAGGAGCGTCATGGCCACCGCGTCGAGCGCCGAGCGTAGGGCCGAGATCTGGGTGAGGATGTCCACGCAGTAGCGCTCCTCCTCGATCATCCGCACCACGCCCCGCACCTGGCCTTCGATCCGGTTGAGGCGCTTGATCAGGGCGTCCTTGCGGGGCTGCACCACCCGTTTCGGCGGGTGGGGGGGATCGGAGCGACTACGCGGCGGCGACCTCATAGCCTGCCCCTTCGATCGCCGCGCGCAACGTCTCGTCGTTGGTGCGCATCGGGTCGTACTCGATGCGGGCCTCGCCTTTTTCCAGAAAGACGTCTACCCGGCCGACCCCCTCGATCTGCTCCAAGGCGCTTTTGACACTTTTCACGCAACCCTGGCAGGTCATGCCTTTCACTTTCAGAGTGACCGTTTGCATAGTTTCTCCCATCGTCGAGGAACGCTAACCGGTGAGGGAGGAGGTGGGCATCGGGTGGCCGGCCTCCTTTTGCCCCCGGTTCCGCTGCTCCTGCTCAGCGCCAGGCCGCCAGCGCCTGAGCAGCAGGGCGTTGCTAACCACCGACACCGAGCTCAGGGCCATGGCGGCGCCCGCAATCACCGGATTGAGGAACCCCAGGGCCGCCAGGGGGATGCCCAGCACGTTATAGAAGAAGGCGAAGAACAGGTTTTGGCGGATCTTGGCCAGGGTGGCTCGGGAGAGGGAGAGGGCGTCCGCGACCCCGTTCAGGTCGTTGCGCATGAGGGTGATGTCGGCGGTCTCCATGGCCACGTCGGTACCGGCTCCCATGGCAAAACTCACGTCCGCGGCGGCGAGGGCCGGCGCATCGTTAATGCCATCGCCCACCATGCCCACCGTTTCCCCCGCCTCCTTCAGGCGCAGTACCTCGGCCCGCTTTTCCTCCGGTCCAAGCCCGGCGCGGAAGCGGTCGATGCCCGCCTGCCGCGCGATGGCCTGGGCGGTGGCCGGGTTGTCTCCAGTGAGCATCACCACCTGGATCCCCATGGCCTTGAGCCGCGCCACGGCCCGGGGCGATGTGGGGCGCAGCCGGTCTGCGACAGCGATGATGCCGAGAAGCCGCCCGTCCCAGGCCACCGCCACGACGCTTTTGCCCTCGGCCTCCAAGGGCGCTACCAAGGCTTCCTCGACCTTTACGCCCTGGCCTTCCAGGTAGGCGAGGGAGCCCAGCACCGCGGGCTTGCCCTCCACGCAGCCGCCCACGCCCCGGCCCGGTACGGCGGCGAAATCGGCGAGGCTGAGCACCGGGACCGCTGCCTCCTTCGCTCGTTCCGCGATGGCCCGAGCCAGGGGATGCTCGGAAGCCTGCTCCAGGGTCGCGGCCACGGCGAGGAGCTCGCGCTCGGCGACTCCCGGCATGGGAGCCAGGTCGGTGACTGCCGGGCGTCCCTCGGTGAGGGTGCCGGTCTTGTCCACCACTAGGGTGCTGACGCGCTCCGCCCGCTCCAGGGCGGCGGCGTTTTTCACCAACACGCCCGCTTGGGCGCCCCGGCCGGTGCCCACCATGATGGCGGTGGGCGTGGCAAGCCCCAGGGCGCAGGGACATGCGATCACTAGCACCGCCACGGCGTTGATCAAGGACCCCGCGAAGTCGCCGCTCCACGCCCACCCGCTGACCAGGGTGGCGGCGGCGATGAGCACCACAACGGGGACGAAGAGGCCGGAGAGGCGGTCCGCCAGGCGCTGGATGGGCGCCTTGGACCCTTGGGCCTCCTCCACCAGGCGCACGATGGCGGCAAGCTGGGTCTCGGCGCCGACGCCGGTCGCCTGCAGCCGCAGAAACCCCTGCTGATTGACGGTGCCGGCGTAGACTGGGCTGCCGGGCTGCTTGCTGACGGGCAGGCTTTCGCCGGTTAGCATGGATTCGTCCACGCTGGAGGTGCCTTCGATGACGACCCCGTCCACCGGAAAGCGCTCTCCGGGTCGCACCCGCAACACGTCACCGGGCTTGAGGCTGGCGGCGTCCACTTCTAGGACCTGGCCGTTGCGCTCCACCCGAGCGATCTTGGGTTGTAGCCGCATCAGGGCCTCGATGGCGGCCGAAGTCTTGCCCTTGGCGCGGGCTTCCAGAAGCTTGCCCAGCATCACCAGGGTGATGATGGCGGCGCTTGCCTCGAAGTAAACGTGCTGGTCTAGGGAGAAGGCGGTGACTGCGGCGCTGAAGAAATAGGCGGCGGAGGTGCCCAGCGCGATGAGTACGTCCATGTTGGCCCCGCCGCCCCGCAGGGCGTGCCAGGCGCCCGTGTAGAAGCGGCTGCCGATCCAGAACTGCACCGGCGTGGCGAGCAGCCATTGGAAGGTGCGGGGCAGGAGCTCCTCGTGGGTGCCACTTGCCATGTGCACCATCTGGGCGAGCAGCGGCGCGGTGAGGGCGGCGGAAATCCAGAACCGCCTGAGCTCCCGGCGGTAGACTCGTTCCCGCTCGGCTTTTTCCCGTGCCCGGGTCTCCTCGGTGAGCTCGACGGCGCCATAGCCGGCGCGCCTGACTGCTGCCATCAGCGCGGGCACATCGACCAGTGCGGGCGAGTAGGTGACTCGTGCCCGCTCGGCGGCGAAGTTCACCACGGCCTGCACCCCGGGCAGGCGGTTCAGCACCTTCTCGATGCGGGCCGCACAGGCCGCGCAGGTCATGCCAGAAAGCTTGAGCTCCAACGTGCGCGCGGGCACCTGGTAGCCTGCCCGCTCGATAGCGTTCTTGAGGGCTTCGGGCGGGGTGAGCGCTGGGTCGAACTCCACCCGCGCCTTCTCCGCGCTGAAATTGACCACGGCCTGTACCCCAGGCAGGCGGTTCAGCACCTTCTCGATGCGGGCCGCGCAAGCCGCGCAGGTCATGCCCGCGACGGGAAGCTCCAGGCATTTACGGGACGGGGCGTTCACGGCGATACCGTTCCATTGGGGCAGCGCACTCGCCTGCCAGGCCGGCAGATCCGTACGCGTCTATGCCATCGTATACCCCACCAGGGTATATGTCAACGGGCGACTCTCAGTCCCTGAGCTCGGGCCGATCGCGGAACTGTTCCAGGGCCTCGGGGTTGGCCAGGGCTTCCAGGTTTTTCACCGGCCGGCCGTGCACCACGTCGCGCACGGCAAGCTCCACGATCTTGCCCGACTTGGTGCGCGGGATGTCGGCCACCTGTACGATCTTAGCGGGCACGTGGCGCGGCGTGGTGTTCTCGCGGATGTGGCGCTTGATCCGGTCGATGAGGGCTTCATCCAGGACGACTCCCTCCCTGAGGCGCACGAACAGCACCACCCGTACGTCGTTCGGATGATCGGGCGGCCATTCCTGGCCGATCACCAGGCTCTCCACCACCTCGGGCAACTGCTCCACCTGACGATAGATCTCGGCGGTGCCGATACGCACCCCGCCCGGATTGAGCACCGCGTCCGAGCGCCCGAAGATGACGATGCCATCGTGTTCGGTGAAAGCTACGTAATCTCCGTGGTGCCACGCGCCGGGGAAGCGCTCGAAATAGGCGGCGCGGTACCTGGTCCCGTCCGGATCGTTCCAGAAACCGATCGGCATGGAGGGAAAGGGAGCGGTGCACACCAGCTCCCCTTTCTTCCCTGGCGGGAGCGGGCGACCCTGCTCGTCGAACACTTCCACCTTCATGCCGAGCCCTCGGCACTGGATCTCACCCCGCCACACGGGCAGAAGAGGGCAGCCCAGGACGAAGCAGGAGACGATGTCGGTGCCGCCGGAGATGGAAGAGAGCAGCACGTCCTTCTTCACCTTCTCGTACACGTAGTCGAAGGACTCGGGCAGCAGGGGCGAGCCGGTCGAGAGAATGGTCTCGAGGCTCGTGAGGCGATGGGTCTCGAGGGGGGCAAGGCCTGCTTTCTTCACCGCGTCGATGTACTTGGCGGAGGTGCCGAAGACGGTAATGCCCTGCGCGTCGATGTCGTCGAAGAGCCGAGCAGGGGAGGGGTAGAAGGGGGAGCCCTCGTAGAGCATGAGGGTCGCCTCCGAGGCGAGACCCGAAGCGAGCCAGTTCCACATCATCCAGCCGCAGGTGGTGTAGTAAAAGAGACGATCGCCGGGCTTAAGATCCACGTGCAGCCGGTGCTCCTTCAGGTGCTGGAGCAGCGTGCCGCCAGCGCCATGGACGATGCATTTGGGCACGCCGGTGGTGCCGGAAGAGTAAAGGATGTAGAGGGGGTGGTTGAAGGGCAGACGGGCAAAGGGGATGGCCCCGGCCGCATGGGGCGCCAGAAACGCATCCATGGTCACGCCCTTAGGCACTTGGGCTGCGTCCGGTTGCGGCTCGAGATAGGGCACCACTACCACCCGCTCCACACTGGGCAGCCGTCGCACGAGCTCGGAAACCCGCGCCAGACAGTCGAAGGTTCTTCCGCCATAGGGATAGCCATCGGCGGTAAAGAGCACCTTGGGGCCGATCTGACCGAAGCGGTCCATGACCCCTTGTACGCCGAAGTCGGGCGAGCAAGAGGACCATACGGCTCCGAGGCTCGCTGCGGCCAGCATGGCGATCACTGTCTCGGGCAGGTTGGGCAAGAAACCTGCGACCCGATCGCCCGGCTGGACACCGGCGGCGGCGAGGGCCTGCACCAGGCGCGAGACCTCGTCGTAGAGAGCGGCGTGGGTGAGGTAGCGTCTGCGCCCCGCCTCGTCCCAGAACACAATGGCCGGGGTCTCGTCCCGGCGGCGCAGGCAGTTCTCGGCGAAGTTAAGCCGTGCCTCCGGAAAGAAACGGGCTCCGGGCATCTTTTCCCCGTCCACCAGTACCCGCTCACCTCGGGTCTCGGCAATGACGCCGCAGTGCTCCCATACCGATACCCAGAACTGCTCGGGCCTTTCGACGGACCAGCGGTAGAGGCTTCGGTAGTCCCGGACCTCGACGCCCCAACGGGCGCCCACGTGGGCCATGAAGGCGCTCAGATTGGCTTCGGCGATGCGCTGCGGCGATGGGGTCCAGAGGGGTCGTTCCATGGTTTCTCCTCGAACACTCGGATTTCAATGGCTAAATCCAGATACCGGCCTGACGCCTATTAATAATTGTGGCTCTTTTGAATATCGAGTGGGTTATGCGGCATAGGGGTTGACGTGGGCGAAGTCTGGCTTGCGGACGATCAGGAAGATCACGGTGCGGAGGGTGGAGAGCCAATTATAGTCACTCGCCATGCGCGTGGCGGCTTGGGGCGGGCTGTTCATGGCTCCGGAAGTGCTGTTGGTTTGCTGCGTCGGTGCCCAGGCGACGATACTCCCCATATGAGTGCGGATAAGCCTGGCGACTTCCTTCACGGGTTCTACCTTCGAGCGCATGACGTTCGCGCATCAGTGGATGAGTATGCCGTGCACGGCATTGATCTGCTTACGCTCGCGGATGTCGCATAATTGCTCGCACAGGTGCCGGGCGCGGGCTGTTCGCTTGGTGGCAATCCGGTCAAGCAGCGCATAGGGTCTTTCTGGGCACCCGTGCTAGGTCTGTCGCGGTCCCTGAAAAGGTCTACTGTAGCCCCTTAAGGCTAGGGTCACGCTCGCCGGTTGGGTCTATCGCTGCGCTGGCCTGAGTGGCCACGGAAAACTTGTAAAAGGCGATGTGGACCTTGGGGCAGATGCTTGCTCACGCTCAGATAAAAGACGACGACATGTCAATAGAAAGGGATTCAATGGCGCTAGCGTCATCCTCATGAGCGGTCAGATCATCAACAAAGGCTGCGACGGTATCGGCACCGCGTCCCTCGAAATAACACCTTGCGCTCGTTTGCGTCAGCAAAAAGGGTGACGTAGTCGCGCTTGCGGCAACGTCGGTCTTCATCTGCGGTCTGGCGTTTGACTTTGGAGAAATCCGCTTCTGTCACGCCAGATCGACGTAGCATTCGAAAAAAATGGCGATAAGATACCGCCACAGATCGTAATAATCGGTGCGTCGAACAGCAGCGCGAAGCTGGTCAGCAAGCCCGCTCAATCGGGCTCAGATAAGCGGATCACACCATTGGACACGCGCACACGTGGCATGCCGACTCCCGTTTCGGGTTCATGCTGGAAGACGCGACCCAACGACAAAGTTCAAATAGCGGTAGCACTTCGTGATGGTGTCGCGTGCTGGTTGACGAGGTCAATACCCAACACAGCAACCTGATCAAAAACAATGAAATCGATACCGCCGATCGGCGTATTCTGACGGCATCGCAATCGACGTTTTGGATATATCACGGATCACGAATGCTCACGGCAAATTCGAACAGATTTGACACTCACGCTGGCTGTACATCGCAATGTACAAATAGACATACACATTGCCTACGCGCTACCACGGCCTCTATGAGGCGGTGTATTGAATGATCCCGCGCACCAAAAAATCGCTTCGTGGGATGCCGCTAGCTCTTGGTTCAGAAACTAAACTGGCAATCACCTGCTTGTTTTTAATAAAAGCAATTTCATTGAAGGATCCAATTTTTAAGATTTCCTGCGCTTGCAGACAAGGTTATGCGAGTCATGTGCCTATGCACTTCTGCGTTTATTCGTGCTCGTTCTGTTTCTGTTTTGACTTTCTGTGCATCGAGCCATTCGCTAATGTCTACGATGCCAGCCAGATATCGTCCTTTTGTAATATGTAGAGTCTGGTTGACATTATCTAAAAGCGCTTCAATCTTGGTTTTGTTTTCCTCCGCAGCCAACCAGTCTTGATAAGCCCTCCATATATCAAGCCTAATCTTGTACCGTATTTCTTCAAGCAAGGCTCGTCGAGCTTCGAGTTCGGCCTCCGCGCCTCGTGTCTTGTAGTGCGGTTCAAACCCGTGGAAAAGTGGAATGTTGAGTTGTATACCAATTGATACAATATTGTCCGGCGAAATAACGATACTGTCTGGAGCTGGCGAACGTATATATTGTCCGCTTAGCGTCAGCGCGGGCATCCCTTCTGCGCGCACTAGGCGAATGCGTTGTTTGGCTGCGGCGACTTCAGCCGCTGCCGCAATCACTACGGGATGCTGATCGACGAGATCGTCGACGGAGAGATCTTCATATTTGGGTATAGGGTTGCCTCTCAAACTAATCTCGTCGATGTCAGGAAGCTTCAAGTCAGTGGATGGCGGTAGTCCCAGTTCGGTAGCTAGTGCTCCTTGCGATTTACGCCACTCTCGCTCAGCCTCGATGCGTTCTGCATTAGCGTGTGACAAGGCGTTCATTGCTTTGAGTTTATCGGTCAACGAAACGTTACCAGCTTGATGTCGTGCAGTGGCAGTCTCAAGTGTTAATTTTGCGAGTTCCTCTGATTTTCTGGACGCATTCCAGCTTGCATACGCGCGTATGCTATCGAAGTAAAACTTAAGAACGTCTAGGATCGTTTGCTGTAACACATTGTTATAATCGGCGTTTGCTGCCTCATGCAAGGCACGAGCTTGATTCAGTTTCGCGCTTCGGTGGCCAAGATCGAGCAGCAGCCAATCAAAGCGCAAGCTGTATCCATGTGTCGTAGTGCTAAATTTTGTTCCCAGTGAATGCTGGAAATCCTGCTCTGTGCGCCTGTTATCTACTGTGGCGGTAACTCGCGGTAGATATGCGCTCAGGGTCTGCCCGATTTCAGCTGCTCGGAGCAGTACGCGGGCCCGAGCAGCGCGCACCTTGGGACTATGGCACAACGCTCGGGTAACAGCCTCGGTTATCCCGATTGGATGGTGCGGCGCATCAAAACGGCAGGCAACACCATTGTCCAGATAGCCCTCACGGGACGCTGGATAATGTGCGCCGACGCGAATGGATGTGCCAAAAAGCTCGTACAGTTCCGATGCGGCGGCTGAGAGTGGAGCTGCAGTCCCCATCCATAGCGAGTAAAGGAGTACACCATGCTTCATTACGCCGTTGCCTCGTTTAGCTCTCCTTTCATAGCTTTGCGAATCGAGGTAAAGTCGTCTGGCGGCAGATCGGCGACGATACGGCCGTGACGCAGCACCACAACGCGATCGACGGTAGCGATGGTTTGCGGGCGATGGGTGATGATGATGCGTGTCAGGTCGAGCGCACGGATAGCAGCGTTGACACGCTCTTCAGATTCTATATCTAAGCTGCTGGTCGCTTCGTCGAGCACCAAGATTTTTGGCTCGCGGTAGAGCGCACGCGCCAACAAGACACGCTGCTTCTGACCCCCCGACAGCACAGTGCCCATATCGCCCACCAGAGTATTGTAGCCCATGGGCATCGCTTCGATATCGGTGTGGATGTCGGCCATACGGGCGCAACGCTCGATCCGCGTCTGATCGGCTTCGGGGTCGAAAAAGGAGATGTTGTCGGCCAGCGAGCCAGCGAAAAGCAGATCGTCTTGGGTCACAGTGCCGATCAGCGAAAGAACGCGCTGCTGGCCGAACTGACGAATGTCAGTGCCGAAGAACCGGATCTCTCCGGAATTCGGCGTGCGCAGCCCCAGCAGCACGTGCATCAGCGTTGTCTTGCCGCTGCCCGAAGGACCGACAATAGCGACCGATTCACCTTGGGCAATACGCAGGTTGACATCTTGCAGAACCCAAGGTGACAGCTCGCTATAACGGAAGCAGATGTTCGTCAACTCAATGCAGGGCACACCCGGCGCTGCTGGCAGTTGAGACCAGTGAGGCGCTGGTACGCAAGTTGTGGTACTCCCGTCGTACTCCGGTCTGGCCAGCGCAATGTCGGCGAGACGCTCGCCGTGCAATCGCAACATGCGTAGCTCAAACAAATGGTCGATTAGGGTACTGCTGCGCTGGGCAAACTGGTCTTTGTAGGCGAGAAAAGCCATCAGCGCTCCCACGGTAAATCTGTTGTTCATCACCATTACCGCACCGAGGCCGATGATCGTGACGCGCTCGATGCCGAACATCAAGCTGTTGATATGCCGATAAAATAGTTGCATTTTTTGCGTACGTAGTCCGGCGTTGATCTCTTCTACCAGTAGTGTGAGCCAGCTGTTGCGGCGCTCATCGATGCGCTGAAACAGCTTGATCGGCTTGATACCACGCACGGTTTCAAGAAAGTGGGATTGTTGCTTGGCGGCATGTACGATCTGCTCCTCGGTTGCCAGCCTGAAAGGCCGCCACCATAGCCAGCGGATCAGCGTATAAGCGAAAATTACCGCGAGTGCGATGCTGGCCAGCATTGGGTCGTAAACGAACATCATCATCAACACAATGACGGACATGACGCCGTCAAGAACAGTCTCGATAAACTGCGATGTGACGCTACGCTGGATAACGTCGATTGATCCGAAACGAGACACGATGTCTCCGAGATGGCGATTCTCGAAAAAGCGCAGCGGCAAACGAACCAAATGGGTAAACAAGTTGCTGCGCCACTGAAGGTTAAGCGTTGTGGACAGATAAAGCATGACCCATCCACGCAACAAGCTGATCGCTTGCTGGAAAATCACGAGTAAGCCAAACGCAAGCGCTATCGTAACCAGCAAATCACGGTCGCTAGCAACGATGACGTCGTCGATAACCCATTGCAGGTAGAACGGGCCTATGATGACAAACACTTCGAGCACGAACGCCAGCATCAACACCTGTACGAGCGACGGCACTAGCCCCGATACCTTGCCCAGCAATTGCGAGAACGATATCCGCTGCTTAACGGTTGCTGGCTTAAAGCTTTCATTGGGCCAGGCCTCGAGCGCCACACCAGTGAAGCTGCGTGAAACTTCTTCCATTGACAGTTCGCGTATGCCAACTGCGGGATCATGAATTACGATAGACCTAACGCGAACTTTCTTCAGTACGACGAAATGATTGAAATTCCAGTGCAGTACACAGGGTCGGCGCAATTTGTCCAAATCGTCGAGATCCAGCTTGACTGCGCGCGTCGCTAGCGACAACGCGTTTGCGATTTGTACCAGCTGATTCAAAGTAGTACCCATCATAGACACCGTGAATGTGCGGCGCAGGCTGTAAAGGTCAATCTTCAGTCCGTGATAGCCAGCAATCATGGCAATGCAGGCGACGCCGCATTCAGCAGCTTCGTTTTGCAGAATGAGTGGCAACTTATGCCCTAATCCGAAAGCAAGCGCGTGGTGCAGCCTCATTTGTGGCAATTTGCTCTGTTCACAGTTTTCCCGACAGGCTGAAAAGCGGCTCCAGCGCCCATTCGTACAGGCGGCGGGTCTCGCTCATAAGATCAGCTTCTAGCAACATACCCGCTTGCAACGCCACTGGCTTGCCATAGGCCATTATGGTTTGCGCTGG
The DNA here is from genome assembly GCF_036803785.1 of Pelomicrobium sp. Classification (NCBI taxonomy): domain Bacteria; kingdom Pseudomonadati; phylum Pseudomonadota; class Hydrogenophilia; genus Pelomicrobium; species Pelomicrobium sp. The sequence continues at coordinate 13,652 of NZ_DAIRTR010000024.1, forward strand.
AAGTGCCACCTTCACCAGATATAAAGGTTCCGCGGACTGCCCGCCTTGTCCCAACCCAAGCTCTTCGGGTAACAAGGAAGCACGCGAGATGCTGATTACATAACCTTCAAGCTGTCCGAATTTCTGGTAGGGGAATGGTCGCAAGCGCAGGCGCACCCGATTACCAATGCTAACGAAACCCACACTGTGACTCGGAACGTAAAGATGCGCGACCAGGCGTGAATCCTGAGGCACCAAACTTACCAGTAGCTGTCCCGCTTCGACGGTCTGTCCTTGGTCGACCAACGGCGCGGTTGCGACGCCTGATGTAGGCGCAGACACATCCACGCTGCGACGTCCTTCGCTGATTGCCAATTCTTTTTGGTTGCTGGCTATTTCGCGCGCCAGCTGCGACATCTGATTCTCGTATTTGAACCGCAGCGTGGTGAGCTCGCGCTGGAGCGACCTTATTTCCTGGAAGATACGCGCCTGGTCGCGCTCAATGCTGCGCATGCGCATCGCTTGATCGAGAGCTTCAGCCTTTTTCTGCTCGTATTGCTCTTTGGATACATAATCTTGTGCCATCAAGGCAAAATATCGACGTTCCATATCCTCGGCCACTCGCACACGTTCTCGCTGGAGCGTGGCCGCTGCGTCTAGCTTTTCTGCCTCTGCGTGGAGATCTTCGATCTGGCGGCGCAGCGCTTCGTCTTCCTTGGCCTTCATCTGCCTGATGCGACGCATCTCATCGTTGAGCAATCGCCCCCGCGCGTGGACTTGTTCGATGATTCTTGACTCGATGCTGCCACCGGTACTGGCGTGCCGCTCACCCGATAAGACGTACAGGACGTCGCCGGCGAGGATCTTCTGACCCTCTGAGACCTTGCGCTCGGAGACTACGCCTGCTTGTGGCGCGATGATACGAACCAAGCCGGTATCCGGCATCAGCAGGCCGGAGGTCGTACTGCGCCGAGTATAGGTTCCCAGGGTTAGCACTAGGACTACGGCCAGCCCGATCACCAATGCAAGCAGGCTGAATACGCGGTAGCTGAGCGGCTGGATCAGGATGATTTCACCCATCGAGCGCTGACAATGCGCTTGCAGGGCTTCCTGCCTGAACAGCGGTTTACGGTTCATCCGCCTTTCGACAAGGATGAGGCTGCAGCGATGGGATGTTATTTCGCAAGCGTTAAGCTGCCGAAGATGGCAATGCGTCAGGGCAAGCAAAAAGCCCACTTGCGTGGGCTTTTTGCTAGGTAGTTAAGCCCGAGATCTGGCTTGCTTAGACGGAGTGCAAGAGACCGCGTACAAAATTCAGCGCCCCTCCGATCAGGCTGCCGAGCAAGGTGAAAGTACCGCCGGGGGTCACGTCGATACGGGCATTGAGAATGGGATTATCGCCAATCGCGATCGACAGACCGCCGGACACTTCAGACATTTCAGCTGGGTTCAGTACCTGTATGGACATCTTTATCTCCTCACAAAGAAATAAAAAGGTATTTATTTATACTAACCAAATAATCAATGGTCATTTAACCATCGACATTCGGCCCTACAATACTCACAAAATGAGCTTAAATTGTCAAGCATTTTTATGCATATGTCTTCATAACGTTTAAGATTTCTTTATGGAAATCTCGAGTGAGTTAAACGCCATGAGGATCGATGTGGGCGAAGTCTAGCTAGCGGACGATGAAGGAAGAGCGCGGTTGCGCCGCCTTGATGACGGACGAACTTGTCCCAGCGCCACGTTTTCTCGCTCGCCTACAGCAAGCTGGCTAAAAGACCATGTTTGAAAAATACATTATTATTTAAAGTGTCCTGAACACAGCTCCGAATCAGGCTAAAACCGCTCGCACCATCTGTTGAGGCTAATCAGCCTTTCAACCGGATGGCATAGGCTTGCCGCAGACACGTTTGCTCCCCAATAAAAATGAGCGCAAACGTCGCAACGTTGGGCATCGTTTACATTTTTGGCGCAGTGAAAAAGGTTGCGGTGGCCGAGCCACCCGATTGGGTCCTCGGTACCGTAGACGGCGATCACTACCCAAAGGGGCGACTCCGCCTCCGGTGGACCCGTCCACCTCGGTGACTGCGCTGATTGCGAGCAACCTTCCACTTTAAGCATATGCTGGCCCGATGCCACACACGCCTAGCCCTACCACAACGATGGCGGCAATGGCGCGTCGTGTATACCGATACCTTTTCAGCATGTTTTTGTTCTCCTCTGAATAGACCATGCACGGGCAAACCGATATGCCGAACGGAGCAGGACTGTGTAACCCAATACACGCCACTTCGGAATTTGGACTCGTTCCCAACGCGCACGACAGGTGACCGCCTGGCCAGTAGTGTCTCGGTTTCCGACGGATACATCCAAACCGCCTTCCCGTGCGTATTCATACTTAATTAATGAGTCCGTCAGCAGAAGGGCTCGGGTACGGTTAGCTGACAATGCTTCCGTGCTTCCCTGGTGTTTACCGGCTGCGGCGAGGATCGCGAGGGGATGACGGTCAGGGTTCGATTGCGACGGGCACCTTTGAAAACGCCGGAGTCTGAGGACGTTCTGGCGCAGTTGCTCGCGCGCTGTGCGCTGCGGGACGAGGGGGCCCTCGAGCGGCTCTATCGCTTGACCGCGCCTCGGTTGTTCGCCCTGGCGCTGCGCATGCTCAGGCGCCGGGATTGGGCCGAGGACGTGCTCCAGGACTGCTTCCTCGCGGTGTGGCGCCATGCCGCGGATTATCGGCCAGAGCGGGGCGAGGCCCTCGCCTGGATGGCGGCGATTTTGCGCAACCGGGCGCTGGATTGGCTACGGCGGGTCGATCCAGAGACTCCCTTGGAAGAGGAAACGTTTCCGCAACCACCCATGGACGAGCATCCAGGTCCGCTGGAGCGGATGCTTTCCTCCGCTGCGGCGCGGGCGCTGCAAGAGTGCCTGGCGCGGCTTCAACCATGCCAGCGCCAGGCGATCGCCTTTGCTTACTACCAGGGCTTGACCCACGAGGAACTGGCGCAACGCCTGGGCGAGCCCCTGGGCACGGTCAAGACCTGGATCCGCCGGGGCTTGGAGCAATTGCGGAGGTGTCTTGCGCCATGAACTACAGCGATCCGCAACTCAGGCAGCGGCTGGCGGGGGAGTACGTCCTTGGTACCCTACGAGGTCGCGCGCGGCGGCGCTTCGAACGCCTGCTCCTCGACGAGTCGGCGCTGCGCCGGCTCGTGGAGGATTGGGAGATGAAGCTAAACCTCCTAGCAGAGTCGATCCCTCCGGTGCAGCCCCCGGAGCGGGTGTGGCGGGCGATCCAGGCCCGCATCGCCCCGGCACGGACCGAGGCTCCCGGTTGGTGGAACCGGCTCGCCCTGTGGCGGGCCCTTGCGGCCGCCGCGCTCCTGGCGGGGGTGGTTCTGGGCATTCAACTTGCTCGGCCGCCGGCCCTCGAGATTCCTCCCGCCCGAGTGGCTGTGTTGACTGGAGCCCAGGGCCAGCCCGCCTGGCTGCTCGCCCTGGTGGCGAAACCGGGCGAAGGGGCGTCCTTGCGCTTCACCGCCCTTCAACCCCAGGTCCTCGGTCCCGACCAGTCGCTCGAGTTATGGCTGATTCCCGGGGGCGAGGGAGCCCCCGTTTCAGCCGGATTGTTGCCACCAAGCGGCAGCGGCACGCAGCCTCTGCCCGCCGCGGCTTGGCACGTCCTGGGGCGAGCTCGGGCAGTGGCGGTCAGCCTGGAGCCCAAGGGGGGCTCTCCCACGGGAGCCCCGACGGGTCCCGTGCTCTTCCAAGGCGTTCTGATGACTTTGTAGCGCATCCGGAAAGGCGTCTTTTGCGTATAGGCGAAGCGGGGGCTGTCCCCGCTTCGGCTCAGTCAAAGGAGTGCCATGATGAAGATCCGTTTTTACGCGCTCTTTCTCTTGCCAGTTCTCGGTTTCATGGGTCCGCTGGCCGGGTGTACGGCTTACGCCCAGACGCAAAAAGCGGCGACCGAGAGCTCCCTCTACGAGCGTCTGGGCGGCAAAGCCGCGATCCAGGCGGTGGTGGACGATTTCATCGGCAACGTGGCTGCCGACCCGCGTATCAATGGCTTTTTCGCCAACGCCAATATCGAGCGGCTGAAGAAAATGCTGGTGGACCAAATCTGCGAAGCCAGCGGTGGGCCCTGTAAATACACGGGTAAGAGTATGAAGGAGGCCCATGCCGGGATGGGGATCACCGAAGCGCATTTCAACGCTTTGGTGGAAGACCTGGTCAAGAGCCTGAACAAGTTCCGCGTCCCCGAGAAGGAGAAAAACGAGCTCCTGGCGGCCTTGGCAGCGATGAAACCGGATATCGTGGGCAGGTAGACCTCTGCGAGCTTTGCCCGGATCGGGGCGAGCGGCTATGCCCGATCGCCGCCAATGTAACTGTCTTCATCGACTTCACTCCCCCGTCGACGGTAGCCGGGCGTCCGGTCGCGGGGGCTTTTTCGAGGGGGGATCCCATGCCCAAGACTCGACTTCGTGGATTGCTTTTGTCGGCGTAGGCCGATACCCGCCCGATCCGCGGCAGGGGATCTCAACGCCTGTCGCAGCGGCTACGCTCGCTACAAGGCTCGGGATTCCGTCGCGCGGGCTGTGCAATACGAAGCGGGACGCAACGCCCGCTGAGCGCATGGGGCGAAATTTGCGCGGGCGTCGAGCGAATTGTCGAGGCTACTGGAGTTTGAGCTGGGGGAAGAGGATCACATCCCGGATGCTGGGACGGTCGGTGAAGAGCATCACCAGCCGGTCGATGCCGATGCCCTCCCCCGCCGTGGGCGGCAGCCCGTATTCCAGGGCGCGGATGTAGTCGGCATCGAAGTGCATCGCTTCCACGTCCCCTGCCGCCTTGGCCCGTGCTTGGGCACGAAAGCGCTCGGCTTGATCCTCCGGGTCGTTTAACTCCGAGAAGCCATTGGCGATCTCGCGGCCCGCAATGTAGAGCTCGAAGCGCTCAGCCACTTCCGGGTTGGTGTCGCTGCGACGCGCGAGGGGCGAGACCTCCGCGGGATAGTCCAGGATGAAGGTGGGCTCGAACAGCTGCTGCTCGGTGGTTGCTTCGAACAGGCTGAGCTGCAGCCCGCCGAGGCCGTCCTGGGGCTTGTAGGGCACCTGCAGGCGTTCCAGCTCCTGGAGCAGGAAGGCGCGGTCGGCGAGCTGGGGGGCGGTGTATTCGGGATGGAACGTCTGGATCGCCTCCAAGATAGTATACCGGGCGAAGGGGCGGGCGAGATCTATTTCCCGGCCTTGGTAGGTGAGCCGCGTGGTCCCCAGCACTTCAAGCGCCACCTGCCGCAGCATCTCCTCGGTGAAACCCATGAGGAAGCGGTAATCCTGGTAGGCTTCGTAGAACTCCAGCATGGTGAATTCGGGGTTGTGGCGGGTGGAGATGCCCTCGTTGCGGAAGTTGCGGTTGATCTCGTATACCTTCTCGAAACCTCCCACCACCAGCCGCTTGAGGTAGAGCTCAGGGGCTACCCGCAGGTAGAGCTCCATGTCCAGGGCATTGTGGTGGGTCACGAAGGGGCGCGCTGCCGCCCCCCCGGGGATCGGATGCATCATGGGTGTTTCCACCTCCAGGTAGCCGCGGGCGTTCAGGAATTCCCGCAGCGCCTGGATGACCCGAGTGCGAGTGAGAAACACTTGGCGCGCTTGCGGATTGGTGATCAGGTCCAGGTAGCGCTGCCGGTAGCGTTGCTCCTGGTCGGTCAAGCCGTGGAACTTCTCTGGCAGCGGACGCAGCGCCTTGGCGAGGAGCCTGAGCTCCTGCGCCCTCACCGTCAGCTCTCCCGTCTTGGTCTTGAACAGGATACCCCGCGCACCCAGGATGTCCCCCAGGTCCCAGTGCTTGAACGCCTCCAACCCCTCTTGCCCCACCTCATGCAGCGTCACATAGATCTGGATGCGACCGCTCATGTCCTGCAGTGTCGCGAAGGCCGCTTTGCCCATGACGCGTTTGAGCATCATGCGCCCTGCCACCGCCACCTGGATGGCCTGGGGTTCCAGGCTTTCGTTGTCAAGCTTCCCGTATTTCTCGTGGAGCTCGGCAGCCAAGGCGTTGCGCCGGAAATCGTTGGGAAAGGCTGGGCCGCGCCGGCGCAGTTCGGCGAGCTTGGCTCGGCGCTCAGCAATGATCTGGTTCTCGTCCCGCTGCAACTCCGTTTGTTGTTCGGACATCTTGAATCCCTGAGGTGTCTTTACCTTCAAGCGGTGCAAACCCGCTCCGGTGTGAAGGACGGCAAGGGCACGGCTAGACCCCTTGCTTGAGGCTCGCGGTGATGAATTCGTCCAGGTCCCCGTCCAACACCGCCTGGGGGTTGCCGACCTCGACGCCGGTGCGCAGGTCTTTGATACGCGACTGGTCGAGCACGTAGGAGCGGATCTGGTGTCCCCAGCCGATGTCGGTCTTGGCCTCTTCCAGCTTCTGCCGTTCCGCCTCCCGCTTGCGCAGCTCCAGTTCATAGAGCCGGGCCTTCAGCATGGCCATGGCCTCGGCCCGGTTGCGGTGCTGGGAACGGTCGTTCTGGCACTGGACCACGATACCTGTGGGCAGGTGGGTGATGCGGACCGCCGAGTCGGTGCGGTTCACGTGCTGGCCGCCGGCGCCGCTCGCCCGATAGGTGTCGATGCGCAGGTCCGCCGGGTTGATCTCCACCTGGATGGAGTCGTCCACTTCCGGATAGACGAACACGCTGGCGAAGGAGGTGTGCCGCCGGGCGTTGGCGTCGAAGGGGGATTTTCTCACCAGGCGGTGTACCCCCGTCTCGGTGCGCAGCCGCCCGTAGGCGTAGTCGCCGATGACCTTCAGGGTGGCGCTCTTGATGCCCGCCACCTCCCCTGGGGACTCTTCCAGCACCTCTACGTCGAAGCCTTTGCGCTCGCAGTATTTGAGGTACATGCGTTCCAGCATCTGGGCCCAGTCCTGGGCCTCCGTGCCGCCGGAACCCGCCTGGATGTCGATGAAGCAGTTGTTCGGATCCATAGGGTTGGAGAACATGCGGCGGAATTCCATCTCCGCCACCTGCTTCTCCAGGCGTCTCACGTCGGCGGCGATGGCGGCGAGGGCTGCCTCGTCCTTCTCCGCCCGGGCCAGCCCAAAGAGTTCACCCGTGTCCTCGAGCTCTTGCCCGAGGCGCTCCAGGGTCAGCACCACCGATTCCAGGGCTTTGCGCTCGCGCCCCAGCTCTTGGGCGCGGCGGGGGTCATTCCAGAGTGCCGGGTCCTCGCTTAAGCGCACGATTTCAGCGAGGCGCTTTTTCTTGGCTTCGTAGTCAAAGATACCTCCGCAACTCGGAGGTGCGCCGCACCAGATCTTCCAGGCATTGCTCGATGTCGTTGAGGGTCTCAGCGTCCATGGGCGGGAAATTCCGTGAAAAAAGTGAATTATAGCGTTGCGCGACCCTTGAGACAGGCTTATGCCGGCTCCCAATGCCGGAGGGTGAGCTGCACGCGCTCTTCGCCGTTGAACTCGTTGACCTCCAGCCGGTAGGCGGCGCGGATGCGGGAAGGCAGCTCCTCGGCGTGGGAAAACAACATGGCGTCGAAGCGGACACCCGCTTTGGCGAGCTTGAGCTTGAGATGACGGCCCGCCACTACCCGCTGGGACTCCACTTGAAAGCAGTCATCGAACAGGGGCTCCGGAAATCCTTGGCCCCAGACGTGGCGGGCGAGGAGCCGGGCGAGCTCCAGGGTGGCCTCCTGGGGATCCAGGGGCCCGTCCGTCTCCAGGACCTGTTCCAGGTCCGCCTCGGTGAGCAGCTCCCGGGCGCACGCCTCGAAGGCTTCGCGAAACGCTTCCAGCCCTCCCGCCGGCAGGGTCAGGCCCGCCGCAGCGGCATGGCCGCCGAAGCGGACGATCAGCCCGGGTTGGCGCTTGGCCACGAGATCCAGGGCGTCTCGCAGATGCAGGCCCGGGATGGAGCGGCCGGAACCCTTGAGCTCGCCCGCTTGTCCCGGCGCGAAGGCGATCACGGGGCGATGGAAGCGTTCCTTCAGCCGAGAGGCGAGGATGCCGATCACCCCCTGGTGCCAGGAGGGCTCATAGAGGGCGAGGCTCCAACGGTTTCCGGGGTCGAAGTCCTCCAGGTGCTCCAGGGCCGCTTCATGCATGTCCGCCTCGATATCCCGGCGCAGCGCGTTGAGCCGGTTGAGCTCTTCGGCGATGGCCTGGGCCCGGGCCGGGTCGTCGGTGGTGAGGCACTCGATGCCGAGACCCATGTCGGCGAGCCGTCCCGCGGCGTTCAGGCGCGGGCCTAGACAGAAGCCCAGGTCGTGGGTGCTCGCCCGGCGTGGATCCCGGCCGGCGACTTGAAACAGAGCCAACACGCCGGGCGGCGCGTCCAAGGCCCGAATGCGCGCAAGCCCCTGGTGCACCAGGATGCGGTTGTTGCGATCGAGCTTTACTACGTCGGCCACGGTGCCGAGGGCCACCAGAGGCAAGAGCCGGGCCAGGTTGGGCTCGGGCGTCCAGGTGAAGGCGCCGCGGGCGCGCAGCTCCGCCCGCAGGGCGAGCATCAGGTAGAACAGGACGCCGACCCCGGCCAGGGCCTTGCTGGGGAACGGGCACTGGGGCTGATGGGGGTTGACGATGGCTGCCGCCCGGGGCAAAACGGGGCCGGGCAGGTGGTGGTCGGTGATCACCACTTCTATCCCCAGCCGGCGGGCCGTCTCCACCGCTTCCACGGCAGCGATGCCGTTGTCCACGGTCATGAGGAGGTCCGGCCGCTTCAGCTGGGCGGCAAGTTCCACCGTCTCCGCCGTCAGGCCGTAGCCCGTCTCGAAGCGGTTGGGCACCAGGTAATCCACCCGGGCGCCGAAGGCCGTGAGCGCCCGTAGCCCCACCGCGCAGGCGGTGGCCCCATCCGCGTCGTAGTCAGCCACGATCAGGAGCCGCTTGCCCGCCTGGATCGCCTCCGCCAGGAGCCGAGCCGCCTCCTTCACCTGCCGCAGTCCGTCATAGGGGAGCAGGGCGGCAAGCCGCGCGGAAAGCTCCTCCGGCGCCACCACCCCTCGGGCCGCCGCGAGCCGGGCCAACACGGGATGGACTCCCGCTGCTTTGAGCGCACGCTCTACCTCGGGGGGGACGTTCCGGGGCATGAGTCGGGGCACGGTCACCCTCCCTGGATACTCGCCGCCCACGCGGGGAAGGGCCGGCGCCTGCGCCAGAAGCGACGCAGGTCCGAAGCCCGGGCCTGTACTTGCGCGGGAGCAGGTACCGGGATCACCACCAGGCCCTCGAGGCGCTTGGCACTGAGGGCGGCCTCCAGGGGGGCGAACCAGTCCGCCTCCAGGGCGACGAGCCCCGCCCGCCAACCTTCAACATCCCTGTATTGAGCTGCACCCCGCAGGCGGTCCAGGACCACCAGGACTTCCCCCTCCTCTTGAGCATCAGCGAGGAATTCCCGAGCCGAAGCGGGCAGCATGCGCCCGGGAACACCGGCGGCCCGGGCGAGAGCTAGGGAGAGGATGTCCCGGGCGTACACGGCGCCGAAAGCGGGCCGGGGCACCGGGACTTGCTGTCCACCGCCCCACAGCCAGACGCTGTTGATCGGCGGATGGCCCTGGGCTTCCCGGCGCAGATTGACCGGATGCTCGTGCAGCATCATCTGAATCTCGGTCAACCGACGCTGCCAGCGGAGCGCATCTTCCCCCGTGGGATGAAAGGCATCCACGTCGCGACCGATCACCTCGGTGATGAGACGAGTCTTGAGCCGCGGAACGGCGGGCAGGCGTAGGTACCAGCGGTCGGGCCGCATGGGATGGAAGGCAAGCCCTTCCTCGGCGAAATGCCGGTTCAGGGTGTCGGTGAGGGCGATCGCTTCCGTTGGGCTCACTTCGAAGACGGTGCTGTCCACGAGCCGCACTCGGTCCCGCTCGAGCTGCAGATGGATGGGATCGGCTCGCAGCCAGTAGGCCTCGCCGGGCAGGCCTCCATCCAGCGTCAGGGTGAGGGGGGCGATCGGCCAGTCCTGCTGGCACGCCACGGCGAACGCCCGACACAGCCAGACTTCTGGGCTCACGGGCGCGGCCGGCTGCCACCGGCCCCGGGACAGGAGCCGCTCCAGGCGCTCAAGGCAAAGATCAGCGAACGGCGAAGGATCTGAGACGTCGAAGTCGAAGAGGTGGGGAACCAGCAGATGAACAATCACGGTGACGGAAGGGCCGCGCGGTGCGCTTCAAGGCATTATTCTACACTGGCCCCTCGCAGGATCCGCCCTGTCCGGCGGCTTGTCCGGGGTGCGTGCGTTGAAAGAATGTGGCAGACTCTCGCCCGCCTTCCTGCGAAAGCGACGGCCTGAATTGCAACCCTACGAAATCTTCGTCGGCCTGCGCTATACCCGCGCCAAGCGCCGCAACCACTTCATCTCCTTCATCTCCGTCATCTCCATGGCGGGCATCGCCCTGGGGGTGGCGGCGCTGATCGTGGTGCTTTCGGTGATGAATGGGTTCCAGAAGGAGCTGCGGGCCCGCATCCTGGGAGTGGTTTCCCACGTCCAGATCTCGGGTCCGGACCACGTGCTGCGGCAGTGGCGGGAGGTGGAACAGCGAGTGCTCCAGCATCCCGGCGTGCGGGCCGCCGCACCCTACGTCTTGGGGCAAGGCATGCTGACCCACCAGGGCCGGGTGCAAGGCGTGGTGGTGCGGGGCATCGACCCGGCGGCGGAAATCCAGGTCGCCGATGTGGGGCGCCACATGCGGGCGGGCAGCCTCGAAGCCCTTCAGCCCGGCGAGTTCGGGATCGTGCTGGGGATCGACCTGGCCCGCCTCCTGGGCGTGTTCCCAGGAGACAAGGTGGTGCTGGTGGTCCCCCAGGGCATGGTGACCCCGGCCGGCGTTTTGCCCCGGCTCAAGCAGTTCACCGTGATGGGCGTGTTCGAAGTGGGCATGTATGAATATGACAGCGGCTTTGCCCTAGTGCACCTGGCCGATGCCCAGGCCCTGTTCCGGTTGGGCGAGGCCGTCTCGGGAGTGCGGCTCAAACTCGATGACCTGTTCGCCGCGCCGCGGATGGCGCGGGAACTCTCGGCGGCTTTGCCCGGGGACCTGTATGTGAGCGACTGGACCCGCCAGCACAGCAACTTCTTCCGCGCGGTGGAAATTGAAAAGCGTGTCATGTTCATCATCCTCACCTTGATCGTGGCGGTGGCCGCGTTCAACATCGTCTCCACCCTGGTGATGGTGGTGACCGACAAGCGGGCTGACATCGCCATCTTGCGCACCATGGGGGCGAGCCCAGGCAGCATCACCGGCATCTTCATGGTGCAAGGCTCCTTGATCGGCGTGATCGGCACCCTGCTCGGCGTGGTAGGCGGAGTCTTGCTGGCGTGGAACGTGGACGTGGTGGTGCCCTTCATCGAGAGCCTGTTCGGCATCCAGTTCCTGGCCAAGGATGTCTACCAGATCAGCGAGTTGCCGTCGGAATTGCAATCGAGGGACGTGTTCACCATCGCCGGCGTGTCCCTGGCCTTGAGCCTGCTCGCTACCCTCTATCCGAGTTTTAGAGCTTCCCGGGTAAACCCGGCGGAGGCGTTGCGCTATGAATGACCGTACGGTCCCAGCGGGCAGCGGCTGGGCCGCGGCGCCGGCGCGAGAGACGGCGCCAGTGATCGCCTGCCGGGGATTGCGCAAGACCTACGGCGCGGGCCCGACGGCGGTGGAGGTGCTCCTCGGGGTGGACCTGACCGTCACGCCTGGTGAGCGGGTGGCCATCGTCGGGGCCTCGGGATCGGGCAAGAGTACCCTGCTGCACTTGCTCGGAGGACTCGACTTGCCCACGGCGGGGGAAGTGCGCGTGCAGGGGGAGGACATCCACGCGGTGAGCGAAGCCCAGCGCAATCGGCTGCGTAACCGCAGCCTGGGTTTCGTCTACCAATTCCACCACCTGCTGCCAGAATTCACCGCCCTGGAGAACGTGGCGATGCCGCTGCTCATCCGCCGCCTGCCTAAGGAAGAGGCGACCGCCCGGGCAGCGCGGATGCTAGAGCAGGTAGGACTCGCAGGCCGCCTGCACCACGTTCCTGGAGAGCTCTCGGGAGGCGAGCGCCAGCGGGCGGCGCTCGCCCGGGCCCTGGTGACCGAGCCCTTATGCGTGCTGGCGGATGAGCCGACCGGTAATCTGGACCGCCACACCGCGCGGGAGGTCTTCCGCCTAATGCTGGAGCTCAACGAGCGGCTCGGTACGAGCTACGTGATCGCCACCCACGACCCGGAGATCGCGGCCGGCGCCCAGCGCGTCCTCCGGCTGGAGGAGGGGGTGCTGGTGCCGGCCAAGGCCGGTTAGCCTGATTTTTCCGCCCGCTCTTCGATCTTCAGTACGCCGGCCTGTACCGCTTCCGTGTACCAGCCTTCATCCTGGAGGGCCTGGGTGACGACGAAATTGGGCGCCGAACGCTTGATGAGGCGCGGTCCGACGAAGCCCACCAGGAAGACCAGAATCCCGAGCCACAGGTGCCCGATCAGTGCCAAAGCCACGCCTGCTCCCAGAACGGGCAGCGCCACCAGGGGCAGTAACAGCCGCCGGGAGAGGAGCTTTTCCGCTTGGGCCCTGTCGATCTTGACCCTTAGGGCGCCGCTGCGGTAGCCGGAGACGAATTCTTCGTGGGTCATGGCGCTAATATTCCACCGGGATCGGATCCAGGCTACGCCACAAGTACCAGGTGGCCACCGAACGCCACGGGATCCAGTGCTTGGCGATGGCGCGCATCTTGAGCTTGGACAGGGGCCGCTCGTCGTTATAGTGCAGGCTCATGGCCCGTTGCAGCCCGATGTCCTCCAGGGGCAGCACGTCAGGGCGCAGCATGTAAAAGATCAGAAACATTTCCGCCGTCCAACGGCCGATGCCCCGCAGCCGGACGAGCTCCCTGATGAGCGCTTCGTCCTCCAGCCGCTCCCACGCTTCCAGGCAAATGGAGCCGTCGCTGAAGCGGCGCGCCAGATCTCTCAGGTAATCGGCCTTGCGTGCGGATAGTCCGCAAGCGCGCAGCGCCTCCTCCTCCACCCGCAACAGGGCCTCAGGGCTCACGGCGCCGCAGACGGCCGCGAGCCGCTGCCACACCGACTCCGCAGCCTTCACCGAGATCTGCTGGCCGACGATGGCGCGGGCAAGGGCGGTGAAGGCGTCGCTACGCCGGCGCAGCGCCAGCCCATCGTGGCGTCGAATGAGCTGGCGCATGACCGGGTCGCGGTCGACCAACTCCCGCTTGGCCTGTTCCCAGTAGGGGGGCGTCATGGGATCAGGAAGGGTTGCGGGGAACGGAGCGGGCGAAGCGGGCCCGGCGGCGGCGCCACTGGATCGAATAGTAGAGGCGCCAGGACCCGAGCACCGCGAAATAACCCATGCCGGCAAGCAAGAGCGCCAGCATCGGCAGGCCGATCAGCAGGGGTTTACCCAGGGAGGCGGTCCAGTCGACCAAGGCGGGGATCCATTCCTTGAAGGGCACATGACCGAACTCCAGCGGCTGCAGGGGGGGCGCCTTGTTGCCACCCCCCGTCACCAGGGAGCCCAGCTTGTAGGCCGCCAGATACAAGGGGACGATGGTGAAAGGGTTGGTGTAGAGGGTCGTCAGCAAGGCAACCGGGAAATTTACCCGCAAAATCACCGCCAGGATCGCCGCAGCCAGCATCTGGAACGGCCCCGGAACGAGCCCTGAGAACAACCCCACAGCGACGCCGCCCGCCACCGAGCGCCGGTGGAGGTGCCACAAACTGTGGTGGTGCAGGGTCTTGCCGAAGACCGAAAGGAAGCGGTTGCTTTTGACGCTTTCCTGCGTCGGAAGATATTTCCTAAAGTATTTTCTGGGCATGCACGTGAACCCGCCCGCCAGCGCCGGGCGGGATAGGAGACGCGGCCCTGGGGCGCAAGGCGAAGACCAATCTTACACTAAGGCGTCACCCAAGAAATCCCGCGTTTGCCCACTTCAGGTAAATTGGTGGGCTGTGCGTGCCGCGGTGCTTGCCTTTCTCTTGGGAACTTTCCTGCTTCAGCAGCAGGCCTCCCTTCCCGACCGGCGCTTCCTTTGGCTCGGGCCCCTAGCCCTGGCGTTGGGCTGGGTCGCCATCGCGGCGCGCCGCCCTTGGGGGCGGAGCGTGGGGCTCGCGGCAGCGGGCCTTGTGCTCGGCTTCCTCTGGGCCCAGCTCCGCGCCGACCTGCGGCTCGCCGACGCCCTCAGCCCCGAATGGGAAGGCCGGGACGTGATCGTTTCGGGGGTGGTGGCGAGCTTGCCGCGCCGGCTGGCCTCCGGCACCCGCTTCGAGTTCCAAGTGCACGACCGCTTCCCGGCGCAGGCGCAGATCCCGGCCCGGCTTCTCCTCACCTGGCCCCGGCGGGAGGGCGAGGACGGGGTCTGGGTGCCGCCCGTCAGGGGCGGGGAGCGCTGGCGTTTCACCGTCCGACTGCGTCGCCCCCACGGCACCGCCAACCCCCACGGATTCGACTACGAGGCCTGGCTTCTCGAGCGGGGCATCCGCGCCACCGGCACCGTGCGGGAACGCTCGCCGAGCACGCGGCTCGGGATGGACGACGGACCTTCGTTCCGGGTGCTTCGTGCCCGGGAGACGGTGCGGGAGCGCTTGCACGCGGTGCTCGCGGCTCGCCCCTACGCCGGCGTGATCGTCGCCCTTGCCATCGGCGACCAGGACGCGATTCCCCGCAGTCAGTGGGAGGTCTTCACCCGTACCGGAGTAAGTCACCTCATGAGCATTTCCGGGTTGCACGTCACGCTGATCTCGGGCTTGGTATTTGCCCTGGTCCGGGCCCTGTGGCGGCGCGTACCCGGGCTTGCCCTGAGACTGCCCGCGGCGAAGGCGGGGATCGCGGCGGGCGCCGCGGCGGCCCTCGCCTACGCCCTGCTGGCCGGCTTCGCAGTTCCCACCCAGAGGACCTTTTACATGCTGGCGGTGGTGGCCCTGGCCCTCTGGACGGGGCGCGTCGAGTCCCCGTCCCGCGTCCTGGCAGCCGCCCTCTTGGTGGTCGTCATCCTGGATCCCTGGGCTGTCTTGTCCCCCGGGTTCTGGCTTTCCTTCGGCGCCGTGGCCACCATCTTCTATGTGGCTTCAGCCCGCATCGGGATCCCGCCACCCCTGGTCCAATGGATGCGCATCCAGGGTGCGGTGACCCTGGCGCTGCTGCCCTTGCTCCTTGCTCTGTTTCAGCAGTTCTCGGTGATCTCCCCCCTCGCCAACGCCCTAGCAATCCCCCTGGTAAGCCTGGCAGTGGTGCCCCTCACCTTGGCAGGAGCGCTACTTCCCCTGGACTTTCTGCTCGTTGCCGCCCACGAGGCGATGGCAGCCGGCGGGGCGGTCCTCGCCTGGTTCGCCGCCTTGCCGGCTGCGGTGTGGCAGCAACACGCACCGCCCGGATGGAGCGTGCCCCTTGCCATTATCGGGCTGTTGTGGCTTCTACTCCCCAAGGGCTTTCCCGCCCGCTGGGTGGGCGGGGTGCTGCTCCTGCCCCTGGGGCTCTCGGCCGCACCGCGGCCCGGACCCGGGGAGCTCTGGGTGGACGTGTTGGACGTGGGCCAAGGGTTGGCGGTGGTAGCACGCACGGCCAACCACGCCCTGGTCTACGACACGGGGCCCAGCTTGGGACCGGAGGCGGACAGCGGCGAGCGGGTGTTGGTGCCTTTCCTTCGGGGAGAGGGGGTCCGGCGCGTGGATGCCTTGGTGCTGAGCCATGACGACGCGGATCATGCAGGAGGGACCCGTTCGCTGCTGGCGGCACTACCCGTGATCCACCTGTGGTCATCCTTGCCCGAAGGCCATTTCCTCCGGGACACCGTCTCGGCGCACCGCCCCTGCCGGACAGGGGAGGGTTGGGACTGGGACGGTGTGCGCTTCGAGTTCTTGAGCCCGAAAGGCTCGGGCGACGCCGATCCGCGTCGGGACGACAACGCCCTGAGCTGCGTGTTGCGCATTGCCGCCGCTGGCGGAAGTGTCCTATTGCCGGGCGACATCGGTCGGGCGGTCGAAAGAGACCTGGTGCAAGCCCATGGCCCGGGGCTTGCCGCCACCCTGCTGGTTGCGCCCCACCACGGCAGCGGTGGCTCTTCGTCGCCTCCATTCGTTGCCGCTACCCGGCCCGAGACGGTGGTGTTCACCGCAGGCTACCGCAATCCTTTTGGCCATCCCCACCCCGACGTGGTGAAACGCTACCAGGCGCTCGGTGCGGCGATCCTGCGCAGCGACCGGGACGGAGCGGTGCGGGCGCGCTTCAGACCGCGGCTCGGCATGGAGATCGTCGCCCAGCGTCAGCTAGGGCGGCGCTATTGGCATGCCGCCGAGCGCTGACGGAGCGGGTCTGCCGCCATGCCCACC
>NZ_DAIRTR010000025.1:0-29839 GCF_036803785.1 Pelomicrobium sp.
CACAACTGCCGCGGACTCCAGTAATAGGCTGTCTACTTGACGGGGAAGCTTACGTTACTACCGTTACAAACTATCAACTCAAGCGAATTGATTCGGATTATTTTAGCAATGGGTAATGCGGACTGGCTAACACGCGCTTGCACCTGACGCCGCTCCGCTGCGCTTCGCGGCGCAGGTGAAGCGCAGGCTGTTGGGCGCGCATTCCTGGCACGGCATATGGCATGATCGAGATTCATAGAGTTACTCCAGATCGCTGGCCGGACTTGGAACAGCTCTTCGAAAGCCGCGGGAGGCTGCGGGGCTGCTGGTGCATGATCTTCCGCGCCGGCCTTGATGGCGAGGTCCCCAGGGCTGATGGTCGGGAGCGCAAGCACGCCATGCGCGAGTTGGTCCGTACTGGCATACCCGTGGGACTCCTCGGATATTCTGACGGGGTACCGGTTGCTTAGTGTTCGCTGGGACCTCGCGAGACCTTTCGCGGCTTGGCGGCCGTCGGAGAGCAATCCGATCTGGTGTGGTCAGTGACGTGCTTCTATGTCCAGCGCGAGTTCCGGCGCAGTGGTGTCATGCGGGCGCTGCTGAAGGCGGCGATTGCTGAAGCCCGCAAGGCGGGAGCGATGGCACTGGAGGCGTACCCGGTCGTCCCGGACTCCCCCGGCTACCGATTTGGCGGTTTCGTGCCGTTCTTCGGGCGGGAGGGATTTCAAGAGGCGGGAATGCTTGGCTCCCGTCGGCATGTAATGCGGTTGAATCTCGGCGCTGAAAAGTCGCGTGCACGCCAGACGCGCGCCTAACAATCGGTTGCAGCGGACGGTCCGCTGCGCGGCCCGCCGCTGAACCGGAGCGTTAGCCTGACGATTCCGGTCCAGAGGCAAGAGGTGATGTGATGAAACGTGGAGGCGTATGGATCGGGCTTGCCCTATCCCTTCTTGGGTGCGCGAGTCAAGCTGGAGTACCACCCGTCGCGACCCCAACGGGTGGCCAGGGGCCTGCATGGCAGGAGCAGATGGAGCAAGCGCGGCGGATGGCGGCAGCCGGCCGCAATTATGTCTTGGTGGTCCGGCCCGTTCGGGAAGAAGCGAGCACGACCGGCGGCGTTTGGGTCTTCTACAACAATCCCCGCCCGTTCTGCTACACGTACATGATTCCAGGGAACTGGGTTGCGGCACGGGAGCCAAATGCCTACCGCTCGAAAGATGGTCGGGCGTTCGCCGGCCTGCTTTTCTGGCTCCCCCAGCTTCTTAAAGACGTCGAGGGTGCGACCCTGCTCGAGCAAGCCCGGACCTTGATCACTCGGGAATACGAGAAGGCTTTGGGACAGCGTCTGCCGAACGTTGAGCTCCTGCCGTTCGAATCCGCCCGACCCGGAACGTGGAAATGGGTCGCCGGGCCGCTCACGCAAGGAGACCGTCTGATCGAGCTCCCAACGAAAATCATCGTTGATCTGAGTCCAGATGCGGTCATGCAAATCACCGTCCAAGGTACTCCGGACGATGATGGCTTGGCCCGGCCAATTGTCGAATCGCTGAAAACAACGTCGGACCCCGAGTGCTACTGGCAGCTCCTGGAAAACATGCTGAAGATTGCAACCGGGAATCGCTGAAGCCCGGGTGTTCATACGGGAACGAGAAATGAGCCCGGGCTAACAACTGGGTGGAGGCAACGCGGCAGAGCCTCGCGCCTCACCCAGATCGTTAAGCGATAGGTTCGGTGAAGGGCGTCAGTAGAGCTTCAATTATTTGCGGCGGCGTCGACATGCGTGCCGGCGTGGCTTCGGTTTTGGCGTTTGCGCTCTTCTTGGCCGCGTGTGTGCCGATGAGTGTCTCGTACTATCGGCCCGGCGCAGCCTATGGGAAAGTCGTCAAGGCTTGGTGCCCGCCTGTCCACTCAGTCATTTTGTTCGACGTGCATGACGTGATAGTTGGATTTGAGGTCTCGGCAATTCAGCAGAATCGCGTTCTCGCGATAATGACATTTGAAATTCCAGAAAAACATTCGGTACAGTTGATCGACCGCTTTGTTGCGATACACAGTTCGACTCAGGCTAGCTCGCAGGGTGAACTGACAGGATGGGTATGGACATCGGCTGGGCGGACTGGAGAGATCTCATTGAACACGCCCATGTACGGGAAGACTGAGGAAAGATTATTCGATCAGATCACGCGCTACGGAAAAACGAAACACGCATACTACTTTCTCCAGGCGGAAGTAGCCACGACTCCGTTGGAGAAGCTTTTCGTGAAGCCGCCCAGATTTCTAGTGAACGGAATGCAGATTGAACTTCCCGTTATCACGTTCTCGAGAATCAGCGAGTCGTATATTGGCTCGCTAAATTGCTAGAGCTAAGAGGGTGAGGGGACGCTTGTGGAACCGCTCATCAAGACAAATCGCCTAACCACGGCGTGCAGCCGACACCCGCAGGCGGGCGCGGCTGACGCCGGGCCGTTAGGCCTCGGCGGAATACGTTAGCAAAGAACAGGACAATTCCGTGACCAGAATTCGTCTCACGCACATTGGCGGGCTGATATTGTTGTAGGAGTTCGGTAATTATCGGTTTTTGACTGACCCCACATTCAGCCCACCTGGAGACTATCAATCGGGCACAATTGTTCTGACCAAACTCACTGCGCCAGCTGTGGCCCCGGAAGTCGTTGGCAGGGTTGATGCGGTGCTGCTCACGTACGATCACCATGCCGACAACCTGGATCCGGCGGGGCGCGAGTATCTACTCAACGGCGGTATCGTCTTGATAACAAATACGGGTGCGAAGCGCCTCGGTGCCCCGCTCGCGGGGTTGGCACCGTGGGAGGAACACATTGTCGATGGTGTGCGCGTGACCGCGATGCCTGCACGACATAGTCCTGCCGGCTCCGAGCACATTGTGGGAGATGTCATCGGTTTTTTTGCTCGCCGAGGACGCCAACGATCTCGTTTATGTCACTGGCGACACGGTGTTCTTCGACGGCGTGCGGGACGTTGCGTACCGTCGTAAGCCAAAACTCGTTGTTGCGTTTGCCGGCGCCGCACGCACGCGGGGCCGTTCGATCTCACGCTTAACACCAATGGCGTTTTCGAACTCGCGCATGTGTTTCCACAGGCCAAAATTGCTGTTATTCATACCGAGGGCTGGAAGCATTTCACCGAATCATTCGATGATGTCAAACGTGCGTTCGAGATGCTTAACCGTGACGATAGGCTTGTGCCACTCACTCCTGGTGCACCACGCGAACTCGTACTATAGGCCTAACACTCATTCAAGGCGACGCCGCTTCGCGGCGCGGCTTAATTCAATCATTGGACACCATGAGCATCGCTATCGTTTCGCCCGCAGAGTGCTACTTCGAAGGCATGCGCCAAGTTCTCGATATCGTTGCCCGAGAGAAGAGATACCTTGCGTTTCTCCAAGCACCGCCAGTCGAAGAAACCTATGCCTTCTACCGCAACATCTTGGCCAAAGACCTCTGCCAAGTTATTGCCGTTCAGGATAACGCAGTTGTCGGCTGGTGCGACATTCTTTCCATGCATGGCGAGGCCCGAACGCATGTTGGTACTTTGGGGATGGGAGTTCTCCCGGCGCTTCGTCACTGTGGCATTGGCAAGATGTTGATGGAAGCCGCCGTTGCCAAGGCATGGGAAAAGGGGCTTCACCGTATCGAACTCACCGTGCGAACCGATATAACAGAAGCGCAAAGCTCTTCTACGAAAAATTCGGCTTCACCGTGGAAGGCATTGACCGGAAGGCGTTCCTTGTTGACGGTGAGTTCTTCGACGTGTACTCAATGGCGCTTCTTCGCTAACATAGTGCCCAAACCCCTCCGTCAACCGAACGCCCTGCCAGCTACGCTGGCAGGCTCCCTCTGGTCTGCGGCCTCCGGTCGCAAGTTACGTCGAACGTAAGCCGTCTACAACATGAGCACATTTTACCAACAGACTATGCACGCCGCGGTAACAAGTCATAGGTTTGTTCAAACGAGCGCATTCATATTGCTGGCGATTCTTTCTGCGTGCGGACAAAGCGACGATCTTCAAAAGAATGTAGAAGGAAGGCAGTTAAGTCCAGCGCAGGCAGCCTGCATCGAAGGCGTCAAAAGAAAGCAGATCAGTCTAGACGCGGAGTTTTCCGCGCAGCACATTGAAGCATTGCGCACCCAGCGCTCTTCAATTGGTATCATACTCGCGCAACGCCGAGCGCACGAGCAGATGTGTATGGAGTACGCGAAATGCTTTGGGCTTAACGAGCCATTCTTGAGCACGATGTTTGAGGCTTGCTTAAAGGGCGCGGAGCGCCCGCTCTAGATGTCCGCCATGCTGGCTAACCCCGCGATCGAGCGGACCGCCGCAAGCGTACCGCTTGCGGTGCCTTCGTCGCTTCGCTCCTCGGCAGTGGCTCGTCGCGAACGTTAGACATCCTGCACACCATGATGGAATGGCTAAAAGCATTCTCCGCTTATTATGCAAATGGCGTTATGGCAATCACCGCTGTAGGTGCCTTAGTGCTTGCCATCATCACGCTCTGGTATCTGAAGCGAGAATACTCATCAAAGTACCGCCCATATGTTTTTCCCGTCGTCCATGCAGAACCCATGCCGCGAAAACTCGGATGCGTCGTAAGCATCATTCCTCGAAATATCGGGCCACATCCATGCAAAGCCCAGTTGTCGCAGATACGGTTGCATATCTGAGATGAGACGTATGAAACACCCGATACTAAGGAATGGTTGTTGTTGGCCCCACAAGGTATCGGAGTTCAGATGCCCGCTGGCCATGTGAATGATGTCGGCGTATCAAAAATACGAGAGGGTAGGTTTCGAAAAAATCGTATCGAGGTCACTTTTATCCTCAGCACGACTTCTGTCGAGAGTAAGTTTCCAGAGAAAAGATCATTCGCGTATGAAATTGACGTTTTGGGCGAGAAACCA
Source organism: Pelomicrobium sp. (assembly GCF_036803785.1). Taxonomy (NCBI): domain Bacteria; kingdom Pseudomonadati; phylum Pseudomonadota; class Hydrogenophilia; genus Pelomicrobium; species Pelomicrobium sp. Next base: position 4,920 of record NZ_DAIRTR010000025.1, read on the forward strand.
CAAGTACTTTTCCGTCCGGAGTGGAGTCGAGATGTCTGACCCTCGCTTCGAGATGGACGCTTCGCCAGCAAGCTTCCCTTGCAGTCTGCGCGCCTCTCAAACTAAACGTTCGGCGTCAAGTTGATAGAGAGGAGAAATGCCGGAACAGGCTCGACTTACGATTCACGGTCACGGCGGAATCGTAGTCGATTTCGTTGCGGCATACTTGGCTGACTTGAAGCACGCGTACGATTCTGTCGTCGTCTTCGAATTGGTTATCGAGGGTTTGCGCCGGACCGTTCGCGGCTTCCCCTTTCCAGTCTATCCGTTCCCCTAAACCCCTGGGTGGCTCTTAGCTCCAAGGCGAGTGGCGCGACATATCCGTGATTGGCCTCCCACACCCGAAGAAATCTCTTCGCTTGTTCCACGTTCTGATCAGCTCGTGCTCGTGGCTGTCCAGTTAAGCTCGCCCGGGTCCTGGTATTTTCTCGGTAAACTGAATTCCTTGGAAGTAATTCGACAATACCTCAATGACCGCCACACTAGACGACAAGATCGTGAGTATCGAGAATCCGCAGAGAAAGGGAGACTTGTTCTTGAGAATCTGAAGCTTGAGAACGAGGTAATCTCCGAGCGTATTCGGATCGCGAAGGAACTTAGGGCAACCGATCAAGGCCTTGCACCGCTATTGAACGAGCTTGTTTACAAACCGCTCGCGGGTCTTGATCGTCATTAAGACAGATATGTGATCGAGAATGCCGAGCTTAGGCGATTGACAAACCGAGGAGAGTCGTCACCTTGACACCGAACCATCTGTTGGAGCAGACCGTCTAACAGCGACGCTTCGCTTGCTGTTGTCCTACTGCTCAACACGGTCGTTAGGTGGCAAGCATGGCCGAGCCCAAGCAACGGAAAATTCTGACCCCGGACGAGGCAGGAAAGATCGACTATGACCCGAGGTGGGGCAACATAGTCTACGTTTCTGGCAAGGATCCTGAGGCTGACCGCCCATGGGAAGCCATGGGCGCACGGCAAAAGGCCGCAGACGAGAGCGCCGAAATCGTCACAGAGCGATACAGGGCTACCCAGCTTGGAGTAGTACAGCAGTTTGATCAGTATGTAGCTGAAAAGCGTTTCGTCAGTTCATCTCCACCCTGAACTTCCTGGGGTTAAAGCAGAAGTGTAAAGTCGAGAAGCAACTCGCCTCTGCAGGCGGCGTTGCGGTCGGTTCCGTTGTCGCGCTATTCTTGCTCTGTTGAGCCGCCGAGAAACGGGAACCAACATGGACTTTCAATCGGCTATTCGCAAAGCTCGTTCGCTCTCGGACTACGAATTGCACCAGCTAGTGAACTCCAAAGTTCCATGGACTGAGGAGCATATCGCCGCGAAACTCGAACTTGACCGGCGCGACCGCAATCGCAGATTCTGGCGGCAAGACCTTGTGGCCTGGCTCGCACTTGTTCTGTCAGTCGTTTCCCTAATCGTCAGCGGATTGAACAAACTTGCCACCTAACACCGCAGCCCACGCGGACGCGCGCGATGGGTCCAACCTCAAGGGGCCACGTAGGTGATCCGGTGGCTGCGGAAGATGCGCTCTACCGTGCCATCCCGGCGCAGCGTGCCCATGGCCGCCTCCAGCGCCGCGGCGAGCTCGGTGGCTTGCCCTCGGACCGCGAGCCCCAACACCCAGCCGGTGAGGAGAAGGCTCCCGCTTCGCGCCTGGAACGGAGCGACCTCAATGGGTGCCTGGATGCCCTCGAGCGCCCCTTCGATCTCGGAGCGGGGTGCGAGCACCGCCGCCACCTCCCCCGCCGCGAGGGCCCGCACCGCCTCGGCCACCGTCTGATAACGCATCACATTTTCCCGCAAGCGGCCGCGCCACACGGTGCTCAGAAAGTCGTCCGGCAGGCTCGCTCGTTCGACGGCGATCTTTTCGCGAGTAAAGACCTCGAGCTGCGCCAAGTTCTCGACCCGCGGAATGCGGCGCGGATCCCGGGCGAGAGCGATCTGCTCCCGGTGATAAGGCGCGAGAATCTTGACCTGGGGATTGTTGCGCGCGAGGTATGGGTCGACGGGCACGTGCAGCATCACGTCTGCAGGGCGTCCGCCCAGGTAATGGCCCTTCCAGACCATGTTGCGCAAGTCATCCTTCATATCCTCGTCGGCATTGAACCAGACGAGCTCGGCCTTCACCCCCAGCCTCGCCGCCAGCGCCCGCGCCAGATCCACGTCGATGCCATGCCCCGCCTGGGAGAAGGGCGGGAAATCGTTGTACACCGCCACCCGCAGACTCCCCCTTTGTTTGAGCGCGGCCAGGGATTCGGCCTGTAGCGCCGGTGGGAAGATTGCGCCGACGAGAAGCCACGCCCCCAGAACCCAGGCTGCTCTATTCCTCATGGACCGTCTCCAGCCACGCCCGGATAGCCCAAAGCGCTTCCTGGCTCAGGATGCCCTCGAAGGGCGGCATGTACACGCGCCCGTCCCGGGACGAGCCCTTGCGCACACGCATGAGGTAGAGTTCGTCTCCCTCGTCCCCCTTGGGGAGGTAGCGGAGGTCCGGGGCGATGCCACCCGAGACCGCCTCCAGCCCGTGGCAGCGGGCACAGTTCTGGTTGTACGCGGAAGCCCCAAGGGCGATGGCCTGGGGATGACCCCGGTACGGGTTGATGGTGCGCCATTCCGAACCGAGGGAGGGCAGCCCCGCAACGTCCACCGGCTGGGGCGTCACGTCCCCATGAGGCCAGGCAGTGACCGGTCCCCACCCCAGCACCAGCGCCAGGGCCCAAGCATACCTCTCTCCGGCCTTTCGTTCCTTTCCCATCGCGCTTTCCCCGATCGATGTGCCGACGCAGATCATTCCCAAGCCAGCCTTGGAGCAGCATCCATGCCAACGCGTTGCGACGCGACACTGCCCGCCAACAAAGATGGGCATAATCTTTCGTCCTGCGCTGAATGGCCTACTTTTTGTTACAGTAAGGATGAACGCCGGAAAGACTGTTCCATTTTGGTACACAGGGACCACAAGCGCGTCCCGAGCGGCTCCGGCGGCACGGGAGAGGAGGAGGCATGAAACCGCCCATCCACGAACCGATGCGCGCCATCCAGGTGGCGCGTGAACTTTTCTTCCACAAGGCCCAGGCACCCGACGGGTTTCTGCGCGAGCCCATCATCCGGTCATGGCAACGCTGCCGTCAGGTAGGACTTAGCGCAGGGCAGCGCTCGCAAGAGGTGGAGCGGCTCGAGCAGCGCCTCCTGGCTGAGCGGCGGGAACAGCACCTTGCCTTGATTTCCCACGCCGAGCCGGTGATGGAAACCCTGTACGAGCAGATTCGCAACACGGGGAGCATGGTCCTGCTGGCCGACCCCCAGGGCTTCATCCTCCACGCGCTGGGCGATGCCGATTTCGTCGAAAAAGCCCAGCGGGTCGCCCTGGCGCCAGGAGCCTCCTGGGCAGAGGAATCCAAGGGCACTAACGCCATCGGTACGGCCGTGGCGGAGCAATCGCCGGTGGCGGTGCATGGCCCCGAGCATTACCTAGAGCGCAACGCGTTCCTCACCTGTTCGGCCGCACCCATCTTCGATCCAAGCGGCCGTATCACCGGTGTGCTGGACATCTCGGGGGACTACCGAAGCCGTCACGAGCACACCCTCGCCCTGGTGAGGATGTCGGCCCAGATCATCGAGAACCGGCTGATCAACACCCGTTTCGACAAGGAAATCATCGCTTACTTCCATCCCCGCCCCGAGTTTTTGGGAACCCTGTGCGAGGGCATCGCAGTCTTTTCCTGTACGGGCGAGCTGCTCGCGGCCAACAAGAGCGCCCTTTATCAACTTTGCCTGCCGCGGGAGGCCTTGCACGTCCACTCTTGGGAATCCCTTTTCGATGCTCCGCTGCAATCCCTGATCCTGCAGGCGTGCTCGGACCCCTCGCCCACTGTTCCCATTTACCTGAGGAACGGGTTGCGGGTTTTCCTGCGCCTGAGGGTGGGCGGCGGCAGGCGATCTGCAGCTGCCGTTTTCGTGCCGGAGGGCCGCACCTCTCCTCGGGTGGAGCGGTCCCGCGCGCAGCAGGACCGCCCGTTGAGCCTCGATGCCCTGGATCTGGGCGATCCGAAGATGCGCCGCCTGGTGGAGCGGGCAAAGTTGATCGTGGACCGGGACATCCCGGTGCTCATCCAAGGGGAATCCGGCACAGGCAAGGAGCTCTTCGCCCGAGCGCTCTGGGGCAGCGGCCCTCGCCGGCACCAGCCTTTTATCGCGGTCAATTGCGCGGCAATTCCCGAAACCTTGATCGAGTCCGAGCTGTTTGGCTATGAAGAAGGCGCCTTCACCGGGGCGCGGCGCAAAGGTCACGTAGGAAAGATCCAGCAGGCCGACGGCGGAACCCTGTTCCTGGACGAGATCGGAGACATGCCCTTGCCGCTCCAAGCCCGGCTGTTACGGGTCCTCCAGGAGCGCAGCGTCACGCCCCTGGGCAGCAGCAAGTGCTGCCCGGTAGATTTCTTCCTGATCTGCGCCACCCATCGCAACCTGCACGAAGAAGTGGCGAAGGGCAAATTCCGCCAGGATCTCTATTACCGGATCCGGGGTGTGCGCTTCCGGCTCCCGCCCTTGCGAGAGCGAGCCGATTTCGACAGACTAGTCCACGCCCTCCTCACCCGGGAACACCCGGCCGGTGCCTCGGCCCAAGTTTCCGAAGAGGTGATGGCGGCCTTGCGCCGGCACACCTGGCCCGGCAATCTGCGGGAGCTCCACAGCGTGCTGCGGGCCGCGGTGGCCATGGCGGGGGCTTCGCGGCTCATCGCCATGGAGCATCTGCCCGAAGAGTTCCTCGAGGAGATGGCCGCCGACGTTGCCTCTCGAGAGGTGGGACCCGCGTTGGGGCGTGCTACGGCCGAAACACTGGAAGACCTGGAAGTGAGCGTCATACAGCGGGTGCTGGCAGAGAGCGGCGGCAACGTTTCCGCCGCCGCCCGGCGGCTGGGTATCAGCCGCAACACCATCTACCGTAAGATGGCGGCTCTGCGTGCCAGGAACGGCTCCTGAGCCTGCTTGCAGCAGACCGCTCGGGCGGCACGTTTGTCAATGCTCGATGCGTCGGACCAAGCGAGCTGCATGTCCAACGATTCCCTGATTGCCCCCCTTCCCCTCTCTCGTCAACAGAGTGGGGAAAGCGGCTCACTCACGCTTTAGCTTGAAGACCCACAGCATGCCGCCCTGTTCCAGGTAGGCGACCCGCTTGGCCACTTCTCCGCCCCACAAGGGTACCGCGCCTCCCCAGCCCGAGACGACGGCGAGGTATTGCTCGCCGTCCATCTCCCAGGTGACAGGCGGCGCGACCACCCCAGAGCCGGTTTGGAAAGCCCAAAGCTCTTTCCCGGTCTTGGCGTCGAATGCCTTCAGATAGCCCTCGGGCGTCCCCGCGAATACCAGCCCGCCTCCGGTCACCAGCACGCCTCCCCAGAGGGGGGCGGGGTTGCGGTATTCCCAGACGATTTCGCCGCTCGCCGGATCGATCGCCCGCAGCGCGCCGATATAGTCCTCGTAGAGGGGCTTGATGGTGAAGCCGGCGCCGAGGTAGGCCGCGCCCTTCTTGTAGGCGACGGGCTCGTTCCAGATGTCCATGCACCATTCGTTAGCCGGCACGTAAAACAGGCCGGTATCCGGGCTGTAGGCCATGGGCTGCTGGTTCTTGCCGCCCAGGAACGAAGGGCAGCTGTAGACCACCTGTCCCTTCTTGCCGTCGGCGCTCTGGGCCGGGTTGCCGGGGCGATTTTCGGGGACGTAGAGCGGCCGCCCGCTGCTTTCATCGATCCCCTTGGCCCAAGTGATCTTGCTCACGAAGGGGAAGGCCTTGATGAGCTTTCCTGTGACCCGGTCGTTCACGTAGAAGAAGCCGTTGCGGTCGGCTTTAGCGCCGGCTTTTATCCGCTTGCCATCCTTCTTGAAGTCGAAGGGCACGAACTCGTTTACCCCGTCGAAATCCCAACCGTCATGGGGTGTGCTCTGGTAATGCCAAGCGATTTTGCCGGTGTCCGCGTCGATGGCGACGGTGGCTGCCGAATACAGGTTATCTCCTGGGCGTGCCCAGCTGTTCCAGGGCGCGGGGTTGCCGGTGCCCGCGTAAATGAGGTTGGTCTGGGGGTCGTAGGTGAAGTTGTTCCAGGTGGCAGCGCCGCAGGTCTTCCACAGATCCCCGGGCCAAGTGGCGTTCACCGTGCCGGTCAGTCCGTTCTCCTTGCCGTTGAGATAACCCATGTGGCCCTCGCACACGGGTCGGGTCCAGATCAGTCGGCCGGTCTTGGCATCGCGAGCGTCCACCCGTCCGGCGACACCGAACTCGCCGCCCGAGACGCCCGTCACCACCATGCCCTTTACGATCAAGGGCGCCGCCGTGTAGGAATAACCCGCTTGATAATCCGCCAACTTCTCCTTCCACACCACCTTGCCCGTGTCCCGGTCCAAAGCCAGGAGCTGGGCGTCCAGGGTGCCGAAGATGACCAGGTGGTCGTACAGGGCGGCGCCCCGGTTCACCACGTCGCAGCAGGGCATGATGCCGTCGGGAAGCCGGTGTTCGTACTTCCATAGCTTCTTACCAGTGCGCGCGTCCAGGGCGAAAAGACGGGAGTAGGAGGCGGTGACAAAAATCTTTCCGTCATGGATGAGGGGCGTCGCCTCCTGGCCTCGCTGCTTCTCGCTCCCAAAGGAAAACGCCCAGACGGGCACTAGGTTCTTCACTGTCCCCGTGTTGACCTGAGCGAGCGGGCTGTAGCGCTGGGCCCAGGGCCCCAAGCCGGCGGACACGACGTCTCCCGGCGTTTGGGCATCGTTCAGAATGTCTGCGTCGGTGACGCCTTTGGCCTGGGCTGCCGCCACCATGCTTATGAAAGCCGCACCCCCCAAGCCCGCGACGACGATGTTCTTCCAGTCCTTCGCCATGTTTGCCTCTCCTTTCCTGTCACTGCCCTGAGACGGGCCCTCGTTCCGGGCCTCTCGTCATCGGGTGCTGGCAATTCGCGTGCCATCCGTCCCCTCTGGGAGCATGCTTGGGGAATGGCTTTGTTTCCCACCAGGTCGCCCGCTCGAGGCAGCCCTGCTCCAGAACGAAACAGTTGTTGCAAGCCGGGACGCAAAGTGATGGGCGGCCGGAAGTGCCGATTCGGCGCGCTTGTGCCTCACACGGATGGAACACTTCCCGCAAGGGGGACAAGTACGCCCTCGATAGAAGAGGTGCCTAATGACGCTCGATCGAAAGCAAGGATGAATCTGTTCGACCTGCAAAGCCCGGGGGGAAGCGCAATCCCTTTCAGGCCCGCTATGGCAACCCCATTAACGGCCGATGGAGGGCGCTGCAGGACGTAGAACAGAATGGAGCAGTGGGCAAGCGCTTACCGCTGGGATCAATGAACGGCTCCGGACTGGAGGCAGACAAACCCCTGGCTCTGGCTTCGTACTCCCGCATCGCCAACATCGCCTTCACCGCAGAGACCATCACTGAGTGCACGATCACGCAGCACGCTTCCTGGAACCTCATTCCGGTCGCCCCGGCGCAGGGATAAGAATCACAACATCCTCTTCGCCGACGCAGTGGAGCGCGACGACCATTTTCTGGAAAATGCCTGAAAGGTTTTGCCTGTTCGCCTTCGATCAGGGGGCACAATGAGCACCTGCCCGTCCCGGGCGCTGAGGCGGATCGCCGCCTTCAAGCAGGATACCCCCCCTGGAGAAGGACACCATGATCGGTGCTCGAGTCTCCAGCGAGCAGGTAGAGAAAATCCTATCCCCCATTGACCCGGGGAAGGAGGAGGCCGGAGCTTCCGGCAGGCGGCAACTGCAACCACCCCCTGAAAGGCGACTTTGCGGGCTAGGCACTGGCGTGTGGGCCCAGGATACCGCGAAAGCCTATCGCATGGGGCGCCGCTTGCAGGCGGAAAGACTGTGGCCCAATCCTATTCCGATACCGAGCGCATATTCATTTGATCACCGGCGTGGTGCCGAGCAACGGCGGCATGTTTCCCTGGAGAGGCCCGGAGGCTGCGCTCCGTCGCCTGTTCCGGCTCTACAGCGAAGAAGAATGGGCGGCCCTCACCCGCGGTTCATGATCCGATCTTGCGTCCCCTTCAACGGCCCGGGGGCAAAGGAGCGAGGCCGAATTGAAGCTCCGCCAGGCGCGCGTAGAGGGGGCTTGAGCGCAGGAGCTCCTCGTGGCGACCGATGCCCACGAGCCGACCCTGGTCCAGCACTGCGATGCGGTCGACGCTGCGCACCGTGGAGAGTCGGTGGGCGATGATGAGGGTGGTGCGGCCTTGCATCAGGCGGTCGAGGGCTTTCTGTACCATGCGCTCGCTCTCTGAGTCCAGGGCGCTGGTGGCCTCGTCCAACAGCAGGATGGGCCGATCGGCGAGAATCGCGCGGGCGATGGCGATACGCTGACGCTCGCCACCGGAAAGGCGCACCCCCCGTTCCCCGAGCGGAGTCTCATACCCCTGGGGCAGGCGTTCGATGAACTCCGCAGCGAAGGCCGCCTCGCAGGCCGCCCGCACCTCCGCGTCGGTGGCTTCCGGCCGGCCGTAGCGCACGTTGTCCAGGACGCTCGCGGCGAAAATCGCCGGCTCCTGGGGCACCGTGGCGAAACGCCGGCGTACCTCCGCCGGATCGGCCGCCCGCAAGTCCACCCCGTCGACACGGATCGAACCGGCCGCGGGATCGTAGAAGCGCAGCAACAGCAGGAACACGGTGGTCTTGCCCGCGCCGGACGGGCCCACCAGCGCTAGGCGGCCGCCTGGTTCCACCCGCAGGGTGAAGTCATACAGAGCAGGATGTTCCGGCTTCGCCGGATAGAAGAAGGTGACCCGCTCCATCTCCACCCGCCCTACTGGCGGCTCAGGCAGGGGCACCGGCCGTGCCGGCCGCTGGATCTCCGGCTCCGTGTGCAAGATTTCCATGAGTCGCTCCATGGCCCCGGCACCCCGCTGCAGGTCGCCGATCACCTCGCTGATGGCCCCAGCGGAGCCCGCCACCACGGCGGCATAGAAGACGAAGGCCGAGAGCTCCCCCGCGGTGAGCCGTCCCGCCAGCACGTCGTGACCCCCGATCCACAAAATGACGCCGATCGCTCCCATCACCAGGACAATGACAGCCGAGATGAGGAGCGCTCGAGCTCGGATGCGACGCTGGGCAGCGGCGAAAGCCGCCTCCAGCCGCTCCTCGAAGCGGCGCCGGTCCTCGGCCTCGTGGCCGTAGGCTTGCACGGTGCGAATTTCGTGCAACGACTCGTCGATGTGGGCGCCTAGGTCCGCCACCCGGTCCTGGCTTGCCCGGGAAAGCCGCCGCACCTTGCGGCCGAAGAGCACGATGGGCCCCACCACGACGGGCACGCCCAGGAGCACCAGGGCGGTCAACTTCCAGCTGGTGGCAGCCAGCATGACCAGGGCGCCAAGGCCCATAAGGGTGTTGCGCAGAGCCATGGACACGCTGGTGCCGATCACCGTCTCCAGCATGGCCGTGTCGGCAGTCAAGCGCGAGATCATTTCCCCCGTGCGCGTGGACTCGTAGAAGCCCGGGGAAAGGGTCAGGAGATGGGAATAGACCTTGCGTCGCAGGTCGGCGATCACCCGCTCGCCGATCCACGAGACAAGATAAAAGCGCACGTAGGTGGCGACCGCCATGACCACCACCACGACCAAGAGCAGCGCCAGGGCGTGGTTAAGGGCGCTCGGATCATCGCCAACGAAGCCCCGGTCGATGACCTGCTTGAGCCCCTGCCCCACCACTAGGAAGGCGCTCGCCGCCACCACCAGGGCCACCGTGGCGCCCGCGGCGCGCCCTTTGTAAGGCGCGATGAAGCGTAAAAGCTCCTTCAGGATGGCGAGGCGGGCCAGGTTTGCCTGGGCACGCTCCTCGCCCCGGGAGGTCTGCCCCGGCCCTCCACGCCTGAGGGAAACATCGTGTGCGCCCTCAGTCATCCGCGGGCTCCCGCCGAGGCTTTTTCGGGCTCGTCGCCGAAATCGAGCTCCACCTTGGCGCCGTTGGGGTCGAGAAAGAACATCTGCCACACGCCGGTGCCCGGCTGCCGGCGCAGGTCGAAAGGGATGCCGTGGCGTTGCAGCTTCGCCTTCCATTCTTCCTTGTTCGTCGCCGAAAAAGCCATGTGATCGATGACCCCCGAGCGCTGCGCGGGCAAGTCACGACCGGCGATCACGTGGAGCACGGGGCGGCCGCGGCAATAGAACCAGGCGCCTGGAAAACCGAAGGGGGGCCGCTCGCCTTCGCGGAGGCCCAGGACTTCGGCATAGAAACGCCGGGTAGTCTCCAGATCCTCGGTGAGCACGGTGAAATGATCGAGTCCTTGGATCGTCATCTATTTCAATACTCTCCCTTCTCTACCTGCCAGCAAATCAACCGCTCGCGCCGACGCGGAGCACTTCCTGTAGCCGCGTTAGGGCTTCGGGCTCTGCCGCGCCCTTGCGTTCCGCGAGGACGACGGCCACACCCGCCAGGCGGCGGTAAAGCTCGGCCACCTCCCCTCTCCAAGCGGACAGGGCCTGCAACTGCCGTTCCACGGTGGCCGCATCGCCCCGGGCGACGGGTCCGGTCAAGGCCTCCACCGGACCCAGCCGGAAGAGGTTCTCCACCGTCTCTCGGGTCAGGGGCTCGGCCACCTTGAGGGCCTGCTCCCGGGGAAGGCCCGCTTTCTCGTAGCAGGAGAGGGCCACCTCCATCAACGCGGTGAGGTAGTTGCAGGCGAACACGCTCGCCGCGTGATAGATGACCTTGTGGGTCGTTTCCACATGGAACACCCGTGCGCCGATCGCTTCGAACGCCGGGCGCAGCACCGAGAGGGCCGCCGCGTCCCCTTCCATGGCGCAATAGGTGCCGGCGAAGGTGGCCACCGCCGCCTTGGGATCGGGCACGGTCTTGACCGGATGGACGCTCGCCACCGCCGCGCCCTGTTCCCGCAGGAAGGCGCACTCGGACGAAGGCAGCGCTCCGCTGGGGTGAAACACGATATCGCCTGGCCGCAGCTTCCTCGCCTGGAATAGTCGGCGGCAGGCCGCTACGATCACTCCGTCAGTAGTGGCCACAAGCCACAGGTCGGCGGGGCTCATGGCCTCCACCGAAGGCGCAGCCCGGCCCGTGCCGATGAAGTTGACCGCCCCCTCCGCACTCTCCTCGGTGCGGTTCACCACCTCCTGCACGCGAAAGACGTGGGCCTCGGTCCACAGGCGGGCCAGAGTCCGGCCCACCTTGCCGCAACCGACGATGTTGAGGGTTTTCATGCTTGGATCGGCCGCTCACTACCCCCGGCGGCGAAAGCGCGCAAAGCGTTATGATACTCGAGTCGGACCCCGACGCCGACAAGCGCCTCGCCCGCGACACGCAAGAGCCGTCCTGAGAGGGGGAATCCATTCACCCGAGGCTACGGCGACCTCCCAGCGCAGCGGCGAGGCGCTTGAGCCCCAGCCACTGCTGGCGCCAAAACCCGTCGCCATAGTCCCGGCCCTGAAGCTGGTCCCCCACGCCCGTGGCGGGATAGACCGGGGCGAAGCACGCCGTGCCGAAGAGCAGATCCCATGCCGGGAACAAGGCGGCGAAATTGCAACCGCGGGCGGGACCCTCGTGGCCGAGCCCTACGGCATGGTGGATGCGGTGGTAGCGTGGGCTCACCAACAGCCGATCGCCCACCGGCCCGAAAGAGAGCCGCACGTTGGCGTGGGACAGGCTCTCCACCAGGGCAATGGCGACTAGGAGCCAGGGGAAGGCATCGGGCGGCACGCCGACAGCGAGGGCCACCGTGGTGAACCAGGCATAGCGCAAGGCATCGTCCAGCAGGTGGTTGCGGTCGTCGGTCCAAAAGGTCATCTGCCGCTGGCTGTGGTGCAGGGCATGCAGCGCCCACCAGAACTCCACCCGGTGCTGCAGCCGGTGCATCCAGTAAGCGGAGAAATCCAGAACCAGGAGATGCACGAAGAAGCCCGCAAGGGGATGGGCCGCCAGGAACGGGACCAGGGCCTCCAATTCCAGAGGCGTGAATCCCTGAAGTCGCAACCACGCCTCTAGCGTCTGGAACACGGGCGAGAGCACGAGAAACAGGAACAAGGGCACCAGTCCAAGCCGCTGAAGCAGGGTGTAGATTACGTCCAGCCGGGCTTCCCGCCGGTCCGCCCATTGTTCCACCGGCCGCCACCGCTCCAGCGGAGCGAACAAGGCGAAGGCGATGGCGACTTGGGCCGCGCCGAGGAGCACGCTCTCCAACGCGTCGAAGGCCCCCTCCGCGTATTCGACAAGGCCGAAAGCATACAGGAGTGGTAGCACGAACTCCTGGAACAGGAAGCCTTGCAGAGCGGTGAACAGCGCTTCCACGACAGAACTTAATTAAGCGTCTCAAAGCAGAAGCCGCGGGCCTTCAGCCCTGCGAGCAGGGGATCGAGCATGGGGGCGAAGGGCTCGCGCCGGGACCGGATGCCGAGGTGCATCATGAGGATGTCGCCCGCCCGCACCTCGACCAGGGCCTTGTTGAGCAGCACCTGGTTAGGATAGCGCTCGGAAGGTAATTCGTCCCCAAGGAAGCCTGCCGGGCTCCAGCCCACGTGCCGGAAACCACAGGCTTGCGCGTATTCCAGGGTCCTCGGCGTGGTGCGGCCGCCCGGCGCCCGCCACAAGGGGGCAAGCCCGCGCCCCGTCATGGCTTTAAAGGCTTCGTCCACCCGAGCAATCTCCCGGCATACGCCGTCCTGGTCGAGGGCTTCCCTCCGGGACCCGTCCCCGCTCACGTAGGCGACGCGCCCTGCGTCCACGTCCCGACGGAAATACCAGTGGCGCCAAGTGTGGCTGCCGAAAGCGTGGCCTTCGGCCGCGCGGGCCTTCCAGTAGTCAGCCCACGACGCCTCCAGCGCATGATCGCCGCGAAAAGTCTTTTCGTTGGCGAGGAAAAACGTGGCGCGCACGCCGTGCTTGTCGAGAGTCTGGGCGATCAGCGCCGCGTGGCGCATGTCGCCCGTATCCAGGGTGAGGTAAAGAGGCTTGGTGCACTGGGCCTGCGCCGCGCCCGCTAGTACAAGACCCAGGATGGACAGCGAAAGCCGCGTCATCTTCCGCTCTGCCCGCCGTCATTCGCCGGGAGCATCGTAGGCAAGCAAGATGCCGTGGGGCGAGCGGCCCACAGGAATCTGCTTGATGAGGCGCCGAGTTCCCATGTCGATCACCGACACCTTGCCTGACCAGCGGGAAGTGACCCACAGCTGCTTTCCGTCCCGGGTGAGCTCCATGCAGTCCGGTCCTCCGGGCACGGGAATTTGCTCCACCACCGCGAGCCGCTCCACGTCCACCACCGACACGGTGTCGGAGATGCGGTTGGACACGAGCACCCGTTTTCCCCCAGGAAGGGGAAGGAAGTTGTGGGCCCCTCTCCCCGTTGGGATACGGGCCACCGTCGCAGGCGTGCGCCAGTCGATCACTTCCAGGTAGTCCGCGCCGGTCATGCCCACTAACAGGTAGCGTTCGTCCGGCGTCATCCACACCCCGGCGGGGGCTTCTCCCACCGGATGTTTCCACTTAACCGTCTGGTGAGCAAGATCAATGGCGGCGAGCCGGTTCTCCCCCTGTAGGGTGACAAACACGAGGGACGAGTCCCGCGTGTAGGCCAGGTGGCTCGGCATCTTGCCCAGCTCCAAGCGCTTGACCAGCTTGAGGGTGGCGGCCTCGTACAGGTCCACCTGATCAAGGCGCAGGGAGTTGACCACCAGCCAGCGCCGGTCCGGACTATAGGCCAAGTGGTAAGGATCGCTCACTTGCGGGATGCGGGCCCGGATCTCCCGGCGCCGGGCATCCAGCAGCACCAGCTCATTGCCCGCGGCGTTGGCGATCAGGAGGTCATGACCCGCCAGCGCCCGGATCAAGTGGTGCGGCTCCTTGCCCACGTAGAGGCGGGCGGATTCGCTCAGCGTACCTAGGTCGATCAGGCTCACGGTCCCATCCCGGGAGTTGAGCACCACGGCCGTGTCGGCGAAGGAAGTCCCGCCTCCCAAGGCCCCTACGAGCCCCAACCCGACAAGCCCGGCTCTCAGGCAGTACCCAGCGATTGCCTTCAAGGAAAACCCCCAGGAAATCGTTATCCCGGGAATTAAACGCCGCGCCCCGGCCAGGCGTTGACCTGCCCGCGGTGCAAGGCTTCATTGCTCGGGAGCATGCTGCGCCATGTCGGGAAGCCTGGCAACGCTTGGTCCCGCCGGATGAGCACGCCCCCGCCGCTAAGCCCATGCTCTGCCCCACCATGCCAGGGTGGCGCCCGCGCAGGCCAGGGAAAGCAGGGTCACGGGCACGCCGACCCGGGCATGGCGCCGCCAGTCGATCACGATGCCGTGGCGCGCGGCGGCCTCCACCACGATGATGTTGGCGATGCTGCCCACGATGAGCAGGTTGCCTGCCAGGGTGCTCGCGAGCGCGAGGAGCGTCCCGGCCATGGGATGGGAGGCAAGCGGCAACAGCAGCATCACCGCGGGCACGTTGGAGACGAGATTGCTGAGGACGAAGGTGGTGAAGAAAAGGGGCATGGGAGATCGCAGGTCGATTCCTTCCCGGGCGAGCGCCGCCACCAGCTCGGCCGGAAGCCCGGTCTTCTCCAGGGCATGGTTCACCACGAAGAGCCCTACGAACAGCACCAGCAATTGCCAGTCCACCAGCCCCAGCATGTGGCGGGAATGAAGCCTGCGGCTCATGAGGAGCAGCCCTGCACCACCCAGGGCAAGAAGCTCCCGGGGCCACGGGGTGAAAAGAAATGCGGCGAACAGGAAGGCCGCCACCGAAAGCCCCTTGACCGCCTGCCAGCGGTTGAAGGTCGTGTACGCTTCCACCCGCCGCTCGTTGGAGTACGCCCCAGGCACCGCCCGTTCCCATCGCCTGCGGGTGGCAAGGACGATCACCGCCCAGGTGATCACCAGCCCCGCCACGACCGGAAGGGCCGCTTCCCGCAGGTAGCCAGGAAAGGAGAGCTCCAATCGCTCGCCGATCAGCATGTTCTGGGGATTGCCGATCAAGGTGGCAGCCGAGCCGATGTTGGCGCTGCATGCGAGCGCAAGCAGATAGGGAACGGGATCCAGACGCCGCTCGCGGCATGCGTCGATTAACACCGGCGCCACTGCCAGGCAGACGATGTCGTTGCTGAACACAGCAGAAAGCGCCGCCACCACCACGATCAGCAGCGCAAGCAGCGCTGGGGGCGAAAGGGGTAGCGCGGTCAGGCGCTGGGTGACGAAGGTATAGAAGCCCCCAAGCCGAAGCTGGGCGGAAATGACCATGAAGGCAAAGAGTAGGATCAGGGTGGGGACGTGCACTGCTGCCCACGCCTCTTCCAGACTGACCGCCTCCATGGCAATCAAGGCAATCGCCCCGAGCAGGGCGATCCCGGTACGGTCGAGCTGCAGGAAGGGCAGCCCGCCCAGGATCATGCCCAGATACACGAAAACGAAGACGGCGAGGATGGCGGTGCTCACGCGCGCTCCGCGGGACGGAGCCGCGATTTATACCCGATCCCGCCCGGGTTGGCGAGGGCCGTTTCGCTCCTCAAGGACGGTCGTGCCGGCGGTCGGGAGCCTCGAACCAGGCTTCGTATCTCTCTAGCGCCCGCAGCACGTGCTGCAGGCCCGTCCGTCGCTTGGCGAACAAACCCTTGCCCGCCAGGGCGTCAATGCCCCGCATGAGCTCCGCCAGCACTGCCTTCCACGCAGCGTCCGCCCCTAGCGCCAGGCGGCTATGCAACATGACCCGGGCCACCTCGTTCTCGAGCTGCGTGGCCAACACCTCGTAACAGGTCGCTACCCTGTCGTCCCCGTCCCGAGCAAGCTCTTGCTCGACCAGGGTCCGCATTCGCGCCATGGCCTCCGCTAAGATGGAGTCGGCGGGCCATTTGCCACCGCCCTGCGCCTCGGGCATTGCCCCTGGCGCATCGGCCGCTTCCAGGCCGCCGGAGCGATCTTCCTGGCGCTCGGAAAGGACCATCAAGGGAACGTCACGGACTTGCATGGGGTTTGGCTGAAGGAGGCGAAAGCCCAAGCACGCGACCACGCCCTTGGGTTCCCCCCCTTCGTCGAAGGTCCTTTTCTTCTTCACAAAACATTAGACAACGCGCATAGCGGTCGCGTTGCGATACGTCTGGGAGTACCATGGGCCGACCAAGCTCGTTTCCCTCGCCCCGCCAGCGCGCACCTGTCAGGCTCGTGGTGCACCCTGGGCCCTCTGGCCGGGCAGAGCCCGGGCGATGAACCGGGCGCAAGGCAGCGGGGCGATCCCCGGCATCTGCTTGCGCGCCTTCAAGCGGCCTCAGCCAGCCTCTTCCCGGACAAAGCCACCTCGCCCTCCAGCACCACCGCTACCGCGTGTACCACGGCGCCGATGCGCACTGCCGCCTGCACCTGCTCGGGGGTGAGCCCCGCTGCCCGCACCACTTTCTCATGGGCAGCGAGGCACGCACCGCAGCCATTCACCGCAGAGACCGCCAGGCACCACAGCTCGAAGGTTTCCCGGGCGATCCCATGGGTGGCAATGGCGTTCATGCGCAGCTTCGCCGGCAGGCTCCCGTATTCGGGATTTTCCACCAAGTGCAGGAACCGGTAGTACACGTTGTTCATGCCCATGAGGGCGGCCGCGGCCTTGGCCGCGGCAAGCTCCCGCTCGCTCAGCCGGGGAGCGAACTCGGCGACCACCGCCTCAATCACCCCGGACTCCCGCGAAGCGAGGGCGGTCGCGATGAAGGCGCCGGCCTTCTGGACCTCGGTGAGTACCGTCTCAGTCGCCAGCGTGCCGAGATTCAGCTTGAGATCCTTGGCATAATCCGGCAGCCGGTCTTTCAGGGCCTGGAATGTCATAGAAGACTCCTTTCTTCGATGGAGGGGTCCGGGCGCTTCAAGCGGCCTTGAGCACCGGGTCGCCTTTCTTCCAGTTGCACGGGCACAGCTCGTCGGTCTGGAGGGCGTCCAGGGTACGCAGCACCTCGTCCACGTTGCGGCCCACGTTCAGGTCATGGACCGAAGCGAAGCGAATCACGCCTTGCGGATCGATGATGAAGGTGGCCCGCAAGGCCACGCCCTCCTTCTGGTCCAGCACACCGAAGGCCTGGGAGATCTCCCGCTTCACATCCGCCAGCATGGGAAACGGCAGCTCCCTGAGATCCGGGTGGGACTTGCGCCACGCGAGATGGACGTACTCGCTGTCGATGGACACACCGTAGATCACCGCATCCCGATCGTTGAATTCGCCGGCCAGCTTGCCGAAGGCGGCGATCTCGGTGGGGCACACGAAAGTGAAGTCCTTGGGCCAGAAGAAAATGACTTTCCACTTGCCCTCGTCCGACCGGTCGGTCACCCGGGTAAAGGCTTTGTCGTCCTCGATGGACACCACGGCCTTAACCTCAAACGGGGGAATGCGGTCGCCAATCGTCAACATGTCATGACCTCCTTGAGCGTTTGCCGGTTGAACACGGCGCGCAGTGTGCCCCATCTTGCATGATCGATCCAATGATAAAATTCGTTTACAGTGATCGGCTATATCGATATGGAAAGCGTCCTCCATGCCTGCACTCCCTACCCTGCGCCAGCTGAGCTACCTGGTGGAGCTGGCCGACCGGCTCAATTTCCGCGAAGCGGCACAGGCCCAGCACGTCACTCAGTCCACCCTGTCCGCCGGCATCAAGGAGCTCGAGAGCGTGCTGGGAGTGCAGCTGGTCGAGCGGGATAAGCGCCACGTGCGGCTCACCGCCGCGGGCGAGGAGGTGGTGGCGCGAGCCCGGGAGCTGCTCGCTGCCGCCCAGGACCTGGCGGACATTGCCCGCCGGGCCGGAGAGCCCTTGGGCGGCCCCCTGCGGCTCGGGGTCATTCCCACCATCGCCCCCTTTCTCCTGCCCAGCCTGCTGCCGCCCCTGCGCCAGGCCTACCCGTCCCTCAAGCTCTACCTGCGGGAGGACCTCACCGAGCGGCTGCTGGAACAGGTGCAAGGGGGAAAGTTGGACTTCGCCCTGATCGCCCTCCCCTACGACACCGGCGACATGTGGGTGCGGGCGTTGTTCGTGGATGAGTTCTGGTTCGTCGCCCGGGAGGACGATCCCCTCGCCCGGGCGGAAGCGGTGGCGGTGAAGGCCATCGACCCCGACGCCGTCCTGCTGCTGGAAGAAGGCCACTGCCTGCGGGAGCACGCCATCGAAGCCTGCGGCGCCCGAGGTGCCCGCTCGGGCTCCCGGGTGGAGGCCACCAGCCTGCATACCCTCATCCAGATGGTAGAAGGCGGGCTGGGCGTCACCCTGCTTCCCGAGATGACCCTCAAGGCAGGCATCCTCAAGGGCACGCGGCTCACCGCCCGGCCCTTTGCCGCTCAGGCACCTTTCCGCACGGTGGCCCTGGCAGCTCGCCGCACCACCCCGCGGCGCCGCGATTTCGAGCTGCTCGCTGATTTCATCGCCGCCCAGGCACGCGCGAGCGCCCGGGCCGGCATTCCCGCCCATCGGCGTGCCCAGCCCAGGACCCGCTGAGCAGAGGATCGATCAGGCGAGAGGCCGCTCGCCGTTTCCTGCGCCATCCCACGGTGGTCCTGCATCACCGCCGGCGATGCCACTGGCATCGAGCACGTCCTGCACGTAGCGGTACACCCCTGGTTCGTGGGACGCCCGGGGTCCCGCCACGTTGAGTACCCTCACCCGGTGCCGGCGCAGGAAATCGGCGAGAAGCGATAGCGCGTCCACGCCGGGATGCAGGTGCAGGCAAGGTTTTCCCAGCCGCTCGGCCAGCTCCCGGGTGAGTCTGGAGCCGCCGGAGAGAACGGGAGCGAGGGAGAGAATCACCGTGGCGTCGGCATCGCGCACGTTCCACTCGGTGCGCTGGGCGTAATCGGCCGAAGGCGTCTCCATGAGGGGATAGCGGGCGTCGATGGGGCCGTCCTCGGCTCGCCGCCCCTTCGGGCACCAGCCGCCGCAGGGCACGCCATGGGCCAGAGCCCAGTCCAGAGCCGCCCGGTCGGCTCCCGTCTGCCCGCCGGAGACGATTTTTTCCACCCTCGAGGCGGCACCCGCTCTTCCCATCACAGCGGCATGGGCTTGCGGTCCACGAGGCGCAGCCAGCCGCGGATGATGCGGTAGAGCACCCACAGCCCCGTGATCAGCAGGATGCCCAAGGCCAGAGGGATTCCCACCAGGGTCGCCCAGACGAGCAGCGCCACCAGCACCCACAGCAGCGCGAACCAGAAGGTGCGGATCTGCCAGCGGAAGTGGGATTCCAGATAAGAGCCCCGCACGTCGGGGCGCTTCACGTAGTTGATGATCACCGCGACGATGGAAGGCCAACCGGTCAGAAAGGCGGTGACCACGAAGGCAGCGCCCACCAGTCCGGTCAAGGCACTGAAAGCGTGCAGGGCATAGATGAGGTGGGTCAGGCGCACCAGGCTGTCGCTCGGCGCCAAGGGGCCCGTGCGGGCCTCGATCTCGGTCATGGTCCCTTCCCTTTGGAGAGCCGCAGCAGCATTTTACTTCCTCGCGACGCGCATCCAGGCCGCCACCGCCAGTCCAGCGAGGAAGCCGCCGATGTGGGCACCGTGGGCCACTGGCCCGGCGGGCGTCAGGATCAGGGGGAGCAGGTTATCCACCACCAGGTAAAGTCCGAGCACGATACGCGCCGGGATCATGACCGTTCCCACGTAAAAGGGGAAGAGCAGCAGCAACACCCGCACGAAATGGCCCGGAAACAGGAGGAAATAAAAACCGAGCACCCCCGAGATAGCGCCCGAGGCCCCCACCAAAGGCAGCGGGGGACCGAGCGCAACGAAGACATGGGTCAGGGTTGCGGCAACCCCTGTGATCAGATACCAGAACAGGAACGGAACCGCCCCCAGGCGATGCTCCACGTTGTCGCCATAGATCCACAGGAACAACATGTTGCCCGCCAAATGAAGGAAGCCTCCGTGGAGAAACATGGAGGTGAATAGGGTGAGCAGGCTCGCACGATCCGAGCGGAAACCGTACTCGAATACCAGGAGATCGTAGGCGGTGGTCTGACGCACGACAGCCTCCAGGGAGGCGCCAGCCGGTAGCACCCTCGCCATCAGGTCAAGATACTCGGGCAGGCGCGGGTCGCGCAGGGAGACCGGCGTGGCGGACAGAGGCAGAGTAATCAGGAGGAACACGGCCACGTTGGCCGCGATGAGCAGGACCGTCATCCACGGCACGCCCCGGGGATTGGGGTAATCTCCGACGGGAATGAACACAGCGATACCGTTCTTTCTTTTTAGGTAAACCCGGGGCGCCCGGCAGGCGGCATAATTTTGAAAGTTTAACCCAAACCTCTGGAACGCCGCCTCTACCCCTCCCCGCCGACGGCGGCTGAACTGACACGGCGGCTCATGGTCTGGAAAGCAAAAGGCAGGCGCCCAAGCCGAGCCGTGTCCTAAAATTCCCTCGAAGCGTTCATCAATCGCGTCATGTCCAATTCCGTGATTGAACGGGCCCTCGCCGAAGGCAAAGCTGTCGAGGTGAGCGCCGGAGAGCTCGGCTACCTGCGGGTTTACGACGACCTAAAGGGGATACCCCGCGGAACCGTGGTGTTTGACGGAAACGTGGTGGTGTATGGCTATCCCCATATCGGCCGGGTCACGGCCTTAGCCCGTGGTCTGGGTGAGCAGTTCCAAGCGCCTTTCTGGGTCGAGGAAAAAATCGACGGCTACAACGTGCGCATCGTGCGCGTGGGAGAGCGCGTCCTCGCCCTGACCCGGGGCGGCTTCGTGTGCCCGTTTACCACCGACCGCCTGCCAGACCTGATGAGCCTCGCCGTGTTCGAGGATTGCCCCGAGCTGGTGGTATGCGCCGAGGTGGCCGGCCCGGAAAACCCCTACAACGAGGCAAGCCCACCGTTCGTGGCTGAGGACGTGCGCTTGTTCGTATTCGACTTGATGCGGGTCGGCTCGCCTGGGTTCATCCCGTACGGAGAAAAGCAGGCGCTCCTCGAGCGCTATGGGCTGCCGGCGGTGGAATGCTTCGGGCGCTACACCGCTGACGATCTGGAAGCAATCGGCGCGATCCTGGTGCGCTTGAGCGAAGAAGGACGCGAAGGCGTGGTGTTCAAAGAGGACTCGCCCCGGGATCACCGCGCCAAGTACACCACCGCCGCCGCCTGCATCCAGGACCTGCGCGTCGGCGCCCAGGTGCTGCTCGATCTGCCGCCGGAGTACTTCGTGAACCGATTGCTACAGCTCGCCGTATTCGTCGAAGAGCACGGGCTGGAGGAAGCGCGGCTCCTGGGCGAAGCGGTCGGCGCAGCATTGCTCGAAGGGCTCCAGGACGCCATCCGCCTACAGCGCAGCGAGCAGAAGGTGCTGCGCCGCTACCGCTGCCGCCTGCGCAGCGCCGAGGCCGCCGAACGCCTGATCGAGCATCTCGCCCGGGAAACGGGCCACCAGGTCCAGGTGCTCGCGCGGGACCTGCGCCGAGAACAGGGCTACTGGGTGCTGGAGTTCGACCGGGTCTATCCGAGCACCAGCGGCACCCTGAACAGCCTGCTAGGCGGCAGGCTGTCCTTCGATTAAGGCGTCCAAAATGCTTCGCAGGTTCTGGGGCAGCACCAGCTTCACGCCCACTTTGTCGGCCCACGTCCGCAGGCCCTCGTCCGCCGACACCAGCCTGGCATCCAGTTCGTAGGCAAGCAGCAGGCAGTCCGCGTCCTCGCGGCTGTCGATGATGCCCCGGCGCAGCGCCTCCCGGTAGCGCTCCCGCAGCCGCGCGATCATGAGACCCGCGTCCTCGGCAGTCAGCGCCTCGCGACCACGCCGCGTGTACTCCTCAGCGATACGCAGACCTCGGTCGATGCGATGCCGCACCTCGTCGATGAACTCGTAGAGCACGTTGGCCGGGATCTGCAGCTCGTGCTTGCGCGGGCTGCGAATGCGCACCGCAAGCTCGAATTGGGGTGCGATCGCATCGACCGCGCGCACGTGCCGCAGCTCTTCGTACACGGACACCGGCATGTAGAACTCGGCGCCGGTCCGACGCGCCAGGGCGAGAAACAATCGAACCGCCTCTTCTGGTTCCGGCGAGAACTGGGAGTAGCTCTCCGGGTTGGTGAAGACGCTGGTATCGAGTACAAAGCGTTCCATGGCGCAGGGGAACCAGGCTCCACACCCTCGGGCAGGACGCCTCACACCCGGCCCAACGCCCCGCGCCTCCGGGGGTCTTGCCATACCGGACAAGCACACGCCCTATTACGTCGGCACATGGGGGGCGGATTAGTCTAGGGCCACGGGCTTACCTGCAGCATGCGTCGCGTAGCCTCTTCCCAAAAGCAGGTCCAGGCCGATGCCCTTCTTCCGCGGCGTAGTCCGGAAGACCACCCCGAACCCGAAGGACCGCGAAAGGGCTACGCCGCCGCCTTCAGTTCGCCGTGCTCGATGCGGGTGCCCAAGACTTTCAGGAACTCGGCGAGCCAGGTCGGGTGGGCAGGCCATGCTGGGGCAGTCACTAAGCTCCCGTCGACGCAAACGCCATCGATCTTGGTATCGACCCAGGTTCCGCCGGCGCTCACCACTTCGGGCTTTACCGCCGGATAGGCGGTAAGCTTTCTTCCTTTCACCACATCGGCGGCAGTCAGGATCTGGATGCCGTGGCAGATGGCGGCGATGGGCTTGCCCGCTTGGGCGAAATGCTGCACCGCCTTGATCACGCTCGCGTCCAGCCGCAGGTATTCCGGCGCCCGCCCTCCTGCAAGCAACAGGGCATCGTAGTTTTCCGGCTTGACTTCGCTCCAAGTAGCGTTCAGCGCGAAGTTGTGGCCCCGCTTCTCGCTGTAGGTCTGCTGGCCTTCGAAGTCATGGATCGCGGTGGCGATGGTCTCGCCGGATCTCTTGCCGGGGCAGGCCGCGTGAACCTCATGGCCCACCATCTTGAGGGCCTGGAACGGTACCATGACCTCGTAATCCTCGCCAAAGTCGCCCACAATCATGAGAATCTTCTTTCCTGCCATGGGAAGTCTCCTTTCTGGTCGGTTCTGGTGAACTCACAAAAAAGGCTTGATCCGAGCCGGCGAAGCGCCTGCAGCAGCGGTTTTCCAATTAGAGCCCGGGTAGGGGCTGGGGTTCAAGCCCGGATGCCCTGCCAAGGCGGTCCCGGCCGGACTATATTGAAAACATCCCTAGCCCGTGAGGAGGACTTCCCATGGCCATCGCTGCGACAGTAGAGAAGTACTTGAAAGAGCAGCATGTTCCCTACGACGTGCTGCCCCACATGCGGACCGGGTCCAGCATCCGTTCCGCCACCGCCGCCCACGTTTCCCCCCACCGGGTTGCTAAGGCGGTCCTGCTGGAAGACGAGCAAGGCTACGTCATGGCGGTACTGCCTGCCGACCGGCACGTGCACCTGGGAACTCTGCGGCGGGAGCTGGGACGCCGACTCGGGCTTGCCACGGAGCAGGAAATCGCGAACCTGTTCCGCGATTGCGACGTGGGGGCCATCCCGCCTCTGGGGGAGGCTTACGGCCTCACCGTAGTGGTGGACGATGAGCTGATGGGCGAATCGGACATCTATTTCGAAGCGGGCGACCACGAAGAGCTGATCCACGTGCGGCGGGAGGATTTCCTGCGGCTCCTGCCTCACGCCCGCTATGCCCGTTTCTCCACCTCGGCGTACTAGCCGCTGTCTCGCCGCCCATCCAAGCCGCCCCTGCCCGGGCGCTTGCGCCCGGGCAGGGAGCGCTTGCGCTTGTCCATCTGGTCGGGACGGCGAAAACTGGACGGACCACGCAAGGAAACCTCTGATGAAAGCAGCAAGAGGCCTGTCGTTCGTTTCGGCATACGGTCTGGCCTTCCTCCTGGCCGGCTGTGCCACCGTACAAACCCTGCGTACCGATCTCGGCCTGGGAGGAAACCCCGAGCTCCGTGCTGTGCCCCTGGCGGAGCGCCAGCCAGCGGCAGGGCCGCCGTCGCTGCGACCGGGCGATGTCTACGTGTTCCGCTTCGGAGCCGGTGTACAGCAAAACGAAACGGTCACGGAGGTGCGAGGTGATCGAGTGACTTGGCGTCTACCCACGGGCGCCTCTTGGACCACGGTGAGCGCTACCATGTTCAACACCGCCGAGTGGCACGGCACCGCTGCTTACGGCTCAGGTCAGCAGGTCTTCACGGACAGCCAGGGGAGCCTCTTTCCTTTGCGGGTAGGCAATGTGGTGCGCTATACGGCGAAGGGAGAAAGTTCTCGAGAGCCTGGGGGCTGGCGCGTGCACTGGACTTGCACCGTGCCGTCCGAAGAGCGCATCACCGTGGCCGCAGGCACGTTCGACACCTACCGGGTGATGTGCTACCGGGCAGGGCAGTTGCGCACTTACTACTATGCCCCCAGCATCGATCTGTACGTGCTTCGAATCACGATGGGCAAAGACCCGGGGCGCAAGGAACTAGTGTCCTTCCGGCGAGCGGCAGGCTAAACGACCTCTGCCATTCAGCGCCCGGAAGGTCCGTCATGGCGGTCGCCCCAGCCCGTGCCTCTGGAGGGCCACCCCGGCGGAGAGGGCCACCTGTCCCGGGCCGCCGCTCGCCATGCCTTGTCCCACTGGATGGCCCTCCTGGTAGAGCTGGGCAGTCAAGGGTCCCCCTGTCACGTTCAGGGGGAGGACGACGGCGCGCCCCCTGAAGCGGTACTGGGCGGGTACCGTTCCCGCGATCCGCAAAGGGGAGACGGTTCCGTCCGCCGTCACCACCTCGCCAGTGCCGCTGAAGGCCGCGGCAGTGGCCCCCTCGAGCCGGAGTTCAAACTCGGCCGCCCACCCAGGAAGCACGGGAACGAGGAAGATCGACACAAGGGCGGTCAAGCGGGAAGTCATAGCAAAAATGTCATCCAGTGCGAGAGGCAAAAACACCCCCGAGCGGGATCCGTCCCGCCCGGAGCAACGGATTTTTACGGCCTCGGATGGAAATCGGCTTAAGAC
>NZ_DAIRTR010000026.1:0-28726 GCF_036803785.1 Pelomicrobium sp.
GTCCCTGCATCAGGCTCGGGCGGCTCGTCCAGCACGGAAAACACGCTCTGGGCCGCCGCCAGGCCCCGTTGGATGTGCTCGTTCACCTGGGTGAGCCGCTTGATGGGGGCAAGGAGCATGGCCATGGCGGTCACGAAAGAGACGAATCCACCGACGGTGGTTTCCCCCACGTTGGATTGGAGGGCAGCGATGTAGACGACGCCTGCCAGGATCAGCGCCGCCAGCACTTGGGTAATGGGGACCGTCGCCGCCGCCGCCGAAGCGTGCTTCATGGCGAAACGGCGCACCCGGTTGGCCGTGTCGTGGAAGCGCCGGGCTTCGTAGGCCTCACCGCCGAAGACCTTCACCACGCGGTGGCATTCGATCGCCTCCTGCACCACCTGGGTCATGTCCCCCATCGCTTCCTGGGTGCCCAGGCTCGCCCGCCGCAGCCGCTTGCCGGCCACGTGGATCACTGCAGCGATGGCGGGACCGACCACCAGCATCAGCAGGGTGAGCTTCCAGTTGAGATAAAGGAGCCACGCGAGCAGTCCCAGGACTGCCAGTGAGTCCTTGACCAGCACGGTCAGGGCATGGGTCGAGGCAGTCGTCACCTGGGCCGCGTCGTAGGTCACGCGGGAGATCAACACGCCAGAGGCCTGGTCGGTGAAAAAGCGCGTCGGTAGCGCGAGCAGCCGGTCGAACATGGCGTTGCGCAGATCCATGACCACCTTGTTGCCCACCCAATGGATGCAATAGTCGCCAAGGTAGGAGGCGAGGCCGCGGACCAGGAACACTGCGACAATGGCCAGGGGAACGAGCCACATCAAGGTTTCGTCCTTCTGGACGAAGCTGCCGTCCAGCAGGGGTTTCATGAGCGCCGGAAGCGCCGGCTCGGTGGCCGCCACGATGATCATGCCCACGACGGCGCCGGCGAAGGCCTGCCAGTAGGGCGCTACGTAGCGCAGCAGACGAAGGTAAAGCCGGGAAGCGCTGGTTTGGGGATCGGACACTAGCGGGAAGCCTTCATGGGAAGCGCCCGCAGCCCGCGGACCTTTGTTGCGGTCGGCGCTTCGGGCGTAGAAGCAAGTGGCGCAAGTATATACCGATCCGACGTTCGCCCGCGGCCGCCGGCGGGCGCCTCGGACCGCGCAGAGCGGTCTAATTTACGTTGCGACCCTCTCCATTGCAGGCGCCGCAGGAAAGCGGGTGAAAACATGAGGCGATTTTTCAGAATGCTTTGTTAGCGGTTGATTTTCCGTGCTTTTACCTCTATATTGCAACTATGGATGCAGAACTCACCGCCCTTGACCAGAAGATCGCTCAACTCGTTGAATTGTGCCAACGTTTGCGCGCCCAGAACAGCGAGTTGCGGCAAAAGGTGGCGGCGCTGGAGGACGAGAACAAGCGGTTGCGCGATCGCATGGCGAAGGCCCGCGCCCGGCTCGAGGCGCTGGTGGAGAGGCTGCCTGAAGAGATCCCATGAGCGGCGCCGAGCTGAAGCCCCTGGACGTGACCATCATGGGCCGGGAATTCCGCATCGCCTGCAAAGAGGAGGAACGGCAGCAACTGCTGGACGCCGTCGCATTTCTCGAAAGACGCATGCGGGAAGTGAAGGAGACCGGCAAAGTGGTGGGTACCGAGCGCATCGCCCTCATTGCCGCGCTGCAAATCGCCCACGAATTCCTCTCGACGCGAGTCTCGGGCAAGTTTGACTTGGGGGAGATTCGTCGTAGAATAAACGCCATGCAGGAGACGCTTGATCGCGCGCTCTCCGAGCAAGATGAGTTGTTCTAGCTCCCACTCTTGAAGGGCTGGAACGTCGCCGAATGTCCCCTGCGGTGTTCGTCGATCGGGCCAATATTCTTGGAACCTACTTGATGCGATTTGGTTGCGGACTCAAGTAGCGTTGGTGTGCGCGTCCTAAGCGGAAGCGCCTGATGCGCTCGGAAAGCGACCACCTTGAACCTTAGGGTTCAGGATGAAGGCCGGACGGCATTGGCGGGGGGCTCCTGTTTGATGCGGGCAAGAGCCTGCAGTGCAGAGGAGGGTTTCGGAAGATCGAAACCCTCCTTCGTTTTTGGCCTGTCCCTTCCCTGAAGGCGGTGAATCGAGCGAAAAGACGCCCGCACGGCCCCATGCCGGTGGACGGTGTGCCCCGCGACCCGCGGGATCAGTGGGATGGGTCAAAGGTAAGGTGCGTTGAGCCGCAGGCGAAACGCACCGGCAGGCAACACAAGGCCTGCAAAGCGATGCGCCCAGGCGCATCCTATGGCCAGGCCAGCAAAGAAAAGACAACGGTCGATCGCTGGTCATCGACCGGAGGTTCAAAATATTCGGAGCATGCCGGAGGCAGGCCGTGCGCTACTGGCTCATGAAGTCCGAGCCGGACGAGTTCAGCATCGACGATCTCGCTGCGGCGCCACACCGCATCACCCCTTGGACCGGAGTGCGCAATTACCAGGCACGCAATTTCATGCGGGACTCGATGCGCGTGGGAGATCTCGCCTTTTTCTACCACTCGAGCTGTCCCGAGCCGGGCATCGCCGGAATCGTGGAGGTCGCCTCCGCCGCTTACCCCGACGCCACCCAGTTCGACCCCGCGAGCCCCTACTACGACCCGAAAGCGACGCCGGAGAAGCCCCGCTGGTTCAACGTGGACGTGAAGTTCAAGCGTAAGACCCGCTTCCTGCCCCTCAAGGCGCTCAAGAGATATCCCGAGCTCGCCTCCATGCAGGTCCTTAAGCCCGGCAACCGGCTGTCCATCACGCCGGTCACTGCCCGCGAGTGGAACTTCATCACCCGGCGCCTGCTCGATATGCACGACCGGTGAGCAAGCGATGAGAACCCTTTCGTGCCATGGTCTGCACGGCAGGACACCCCTGGACGCACCGTGGCCGCGGCAAGGACTGCGCGCTCTGCGTCGCGGTGCTCAAGGCAGGTAGCCCGGATTCGCAGCAGGCTCGAGCCCATTCCACCCTGCGGAGATTGCGGTGACCGTCCTTTACCACGCCTGGTCGTCGATGGAGGCTCAAAGCGTGCGGCTCGCCCTGCGCTACAAGGCAGCGCCGCACGAGGCGGTCGCCCTCGGCGACGAGCATGACGGTCTGTTCTTCGAACTCGGGCGAGCGATCGGCCCGTTTCTGCTCATGCTCGACAACCAGCAGGTGTGCACGGACCCCCTGGCTGCCCTGGAGGGGTTGGATGCCTGGATCGGCGGTCCCCCCTTGTTCGCCGGGCTGGTCAAGCCCGAGGCCTGGAACCTGCTCCAGGCTTGGCTCGCGCGCAGCGAGCCGCTCCTCGCCCGGCTCACCGCCGCCGTGCTGCCCGCCTTCGCCGACGTGGGCGGAAGCACCGGCCAGCTCGCCCGAGCGGCGGCGGAGGTGGAGCGGCGCTTCGGGATGAGCCTCGAGGCCCTGGCGAACGACCGCTACGAGGGCTATCGCCAGCTGGAACGGGTGGCCGACCTGCGCGGGCTGGCGCGCCACCTCGCCCATCACCGCTATTTCACTGCAGGCACCCTCACCGCCGCCGATCTAGTCCTGGCATGCCGGCTTTTTCCGCTACAATTGCTCGATGGGGTGACGCTGCCCATCGACCTCTTGTACTACATCGATCGGGTCGAGAAAGTCTGCGGCGCAAGCCCCCGGGAGGGACTTCTGTTCAAGACCCCATGACTTTCGCCGAGCTGCTTGCCTATCTCGATACCCACACACCCCGCGGCCTCCTGGACGGAACGCCCGAAGAGACAGTCGCCAAGGCCCGCGCCGGGTCCCATCGCGATCCGCTGGCCGGCGCCATCGTGGCGCATCTGTTCGAGGGGAGCTTCTTGCAAACCGCCGGTGACCCCATCGCCCGGGAACGGGCGGTGGCTGCCCTGGGGCCGCTGCGCCTTGCCTACATGAAGGACGACGCGCCCGCGGAAGGCCTACGCGTGGTAGAGCGCGTCGTGCACGCCATCGACCGCGCGTTCGATGAGGAGGCGCTGCGCCTGAAAGGCAAGGCGTGAGCCGCCCAGCGCCGACTGCCAAGCTCTATGCGCTAAACCCACCGGCAGGGGAAGAAGAATCCCCTGGAGCGATGCGCCAAGGCGCACCCTACCAAACACCGCCAACGCGTAGGATGCGTTGAGCCGCAGGCGAAACGCACTGGCAGGCAACACGAAACCTCTTTCAAGCGGTGCGCTCAAGTGCACCTACGGGATCGTTAGAGTGCGTTGGGCCGTAAAACTTCTTGGGATGTAGCGTGTTTTGAGCGCAGCGAAACGCACTGGCAGCAGAGGGAGGCTACGGGGAGATTGCACCCACGCGCGCTCGACACGCTGCCTCGGACGTGCGGTTTGACACGAGGCCGACTCGACCATGGAATGGTGGCTCGCTTACCTCGCCCTCGGCGGCTTCGTCGGCTTCTTCGCCGGCATGCTGGGCATCGGCGGGGGCATGACCATGGTGCCCTTTCTGGTGTTTTTGTTCGAGGCCCAGGGCTTTCCGGCGGAGCACATCCTGCACTTGTCCCTGGGCACGGCCATCGCCAGCATCCTGTTCACCACCGTCTCCAGCGTGCGCGCCCACCACGCGCGCAAAGCGGTCAACTGGGACGTCGCGAAGGCGATGGCCCCCGGCATTCTCCTGGGCACTTTCGGCGGCGCCCTGGTTGCCGGGGCTCTGTCCATGCGTCCTTTGGCGGTCTTTTTCGCCCTTTTCGTCTACGCGGCAGCCACCCAGCTCCTGCTGGGTATCAAACCGAAGCCGACACGCCAGTTGCCGGGACGAGCCGTGCTGTTCTTGCTCGGCGCGGCGATCGGGGCTATCTCGAGCTGGGTGGCGGCGGGCGGCGCGGTGATGACTGTCCCGTTGCTTACCTTCTGCAACGTGCCGCTGCTCACGGCCATCGGCACTTCGTCGGCGCTGGGGTTTCCCATCGCCGCGGCGGGAACGGCGGGCTACGTGCTCACCGGGCTGGACAACCACAATCTGCCGCCTTTGAGCGTGGGCTTCGTTTACCTGCCGGCGTTGGTGGGGTTGGTGGTCGCCAGCATGGCGACCGCTCCCCTGGGTGCTCGCGCCGCCCATCGCATGCCGGTCACCGTGCTACGCCGCATCTTCGCCCTGCTGCTATACGCCCTGGCCACCCGAATGCTCATCAGTTTGCTCTGAGCCTCAGTGGGTGTAAGGTGCGTTGAGCCGCGGCGAAACGCACCGGCAGGCAACACGAGACCTTGCAAGCGGTGCGCTAAAGCGCACCCTACGGCGCTCAATCGGACCTAGAGAACCTCTCCCGCAATACGTTCTTCTGCACCTTGCCCATGGCGTTACGGGGCAGCCCCTCCACGAAGTACACCCGCTTGGGCACCTTGTAGCCAGCGAGCCGTCCCTTGAGATGCCGGATGATCGCCTCCTCCGTGAGTCCTGCCCCTTCCCGGGTCCGCACCACCACGGCGGTGACCGCCTCCCCGAAGTCGGGATGGGGAACGCCGATCACCGCAGACTCCAGCACGCCGGGGATTTCGTCGATCGCCAGCTCCACCTCCTTGGGATAGACGTTGTAGCCTCCCGTGATCACCAGGTCTTTGGCGCGACCCACGATGGAGAGATAACCGTCGTGACTGAACACGCCCACATCGCCGGTACGGAAGAATCCGTCGGCGGTGAACTCCTCCCGGGTCTTGTCCGGCATGCGCCAATAGCCCAGGAACACGTTGGGCCCTTTGACCTGCACACCACCGATTTGCCCCGCTGGCAGGGGCCGGTCCTGCTCGTCGGCCACGCGCACGTTCACGCCCGGCAGGGGAAAGCCCACCGTGCCGGGACGCCGCTCGCCATCGTAGGGGTTGGAGGTGATCATGCCCGCCTCCGACATGCCGTAGCGCTCGAGGATGGCGTGGCCCGTGCGCTCGGCAAAGGCCCTGTGGGTCTCGGCGAGCAGGGGCGCGGAACCGGAGACGAAGAGCCGCATGCCCCGGCAGGCCTCCCGCGTGAGTTCCGGCTCGTTGAGCAGCCGGGTATAGAAGGTGGGCACGCCCATGAGCACGGTGGCGCGAGAGAAATCCTCGAGCACCGCTTTGGGATCGAAACGGCGGTGGAACCGCATGCAGGCGCCTGCCAGGAGGGCGCAGTGCACCGCCACGAACAGGCCGTGCACGTGGAACAGGGGCAGAGCGTGGATGAGCACGTCGGACTCAGAAAAGCACCAGTAGTCCCGCAGGGTGAGCCCGTTGGAGGCCAAGTTCCCATGGGAGAGCATGGCGCCCTTGGACCGGCCCGTGGTGCCCGAAGTGTAGATGATGCAGGCAAGGTCGTCCTCCTTCACTTCGGCCGTCTCGAAGTGCCCCGGTTGACCGGCGGCGGCTTCCATGAGAGTGCCTCCGCCCTGCTCGTTGAGCGTCAGGACGTGGCGCGTTCCTGCCCGCTGCGCCAGGGGTTCGATCCACGCCTTGGCCTGGGGCCGGCATACCACTAAGGCCGGCTCGGCGTCCTTCAGGAAGTAGTCCACTTCGTGTTCCTGATAGGCGGTGTTGAGGGGCAGGTACACCATGCCGGCTCGCATCGCCGCGAGGTAGAGAAAAAGGGCCTGGGGCGACTTTTCCACTTGAGCCGCCACCCGGTCGCCCGGCTTGAGGCCCAGGCTCGCCAGAAGGTGCGCCAGGCGGGCGGTTTCCCGCGCCAAGTCTTCGTAGGTGTAGGTCGCCCCCTCCCGGTCGATCAAGGCCGGCACGGCGGCCGAGCGGGGAAAGGAGCAGGCGATCACACTGTAGATGTTGGCGTTCATGGCAGGCCTCGATCGAAAAGGGTCCGGCCCGCACGGGCGAATTCGTCTGCCGACAGCACCCGGTCCACTACACCCAGTGCGAGCAGCCGCGCGGAGCTGCGGTCCTCCTCTTCCGCCGCGCCCAGCACCTGGGCCACCGCCCGGGGCGGCAGCTCCATGATGCAGGTGCGGGGCAGGGCCCAGACCCGCTCGGCGGGACAGGCGAGGCTCACGTAGATGCCCCCCGCCGCAGCCCCTGTCACCAGCAGCGTGAGGGGACAGCGCTCCTTGACATGGTGCAACACCTGGGCAAGGTGGGCCAGGTATGCGGACAGGATGACCTGCTCGTCGGCGCTGCGGGCCGCATGGCCGGGCGCGTCCATGAGCAGTACCAGGGGAAGCGCCGGATGGGCGTGGCTGAAGGCGAGGGCCCCTTCCGCCAAGAGCCAAGCCCGGCAGGCGCCCACCGGCTCGCCCCCTAGAAGTCCCAAGAGGCCGACCGGACCGGCGTCCGTGGCGGCCGTGCCCCAGAGCACCCCGTCCCGGAATCCGGCGCAATAGCCCCGGGGAAACAGGACCTCCAGGCGCCGGGCCAACGCTCTGGGCACCGGGTCGGCCGGGGACGGGGGAACGGGCTCGCGTCCGAAGGCCGCGAGGCGGGCCTGCAAGTCGCCGTGCCGCTGGTCAAGAGGAGGCGGTGTCTGTTTCTTGATTTGCTCCATCCAGCGCAGGGTGGCCTCCCGGAAAGCAAGCGCCGAGTCAGCCACCCGCTGCTCCTCCCCCCCGTGGCGGCATCGGGATTTTCCTCCCATGAGCTTCCGCACCGCGTCTCGATCCCGGGCGTCCAATTGGTCGCGGCCTCCCAGGGCTTCGATGATGGTGGGGCCCGACATGGCGAGCAGGGTACGCTCGCTGTAGATGCGCCGCTCGCAGGCGAAGGCGAGCATGCTGGCACCGCCGAACGCATGGCGCGGCAGCAACGCCAGCAGCCGGCCGCCAACCGCCGCGAGCGCCAGCACCCGGCGGTACAGGCGGCGAAACGCGCCCAAGGCGCGTAGCCCTTCGGTGAGGCGGGCCCCGGCCGAGTCGATCACCAGCAGCAAGGGCCAGCCTTCCCGCTGGCAAAGTTCGCAAGCGGCTATCAGCTGCTCGGCCTCCCGCCAGCCGATGGAACCGCCAGCGTCGGTGGCGTCGAAGGCAGCCAGCACCGCCGGCTCGCCCCCTACACAGGCGGGACCGGCCAGCACCGCGGAGGCGATGCCGGGCAGGGGCGCAAAACTGCCCGCATCCACGAGAGCCTCGATGCGCTCCCTGGGTCCCATCGCTGAAAAGGTCGTTGCGCTTTCCATCCTTTGCTGCGAGCCCCCGGGCATCTGCCAACACCCCGTCAGGCCAAGGCCTGTCTCGCCCAATGAAGGATCACCAGCGCCGCGCCTCCGGTCACGACGCCATAGAAGAGGTTGCGCCCTCCGAGGAAGAAAACGCCCGCCGCGGCGGCACAAGCGAGGAGCCGATCGGCGAGCAGGGTCTGCTCCAGGGTGCCACCGGGCATCAGGAGGATGCGAGCGATCAGTCCGGCGATCATGGCGTAGGCCACGCACCCTACCCAGACGAAAACCGGGCTGTCGGTGCGCAGTCCCCCGGAGAGGGTGACGCCCAGCCCCCGCCATAGATAGGTAGCCAGGCCGCAGAGCAGCGCTACGAGCCACGCCGGCATCCCGCCCAACTCAGCCATGGCGCTGCCCTATACGCAGGGCGAGATAGGCCAAAGTGCCTCCCGCCACCCCCCCGGCGAGCACGCTCCAGTCCGGGACCACCAGGTGCGCCACGGGCCCCGCCAGGGCGCCGCACATCAGGGCCAGCACCGCGGCGCGAGTGCGGGCATCGCCCGTGAGGATGAGCAGGAAATAGACGGGGCTCAGAAACACGAAGCCCAGCTTCACCAAGGGCGGCAACCCATCGGCGAGCAAATAGCCGATGGCGGTGCACAGGAAGCTTGTCCCCCAATTGATGAGGGCGAATCCGACGAAATAGGCCAGTCGGGCATCCGGGGGGAGCTCGGGGCAGCGCCGCATGGCCGCCGCCCAGCCGGTCATGGCCACTAGATGGGCGGCCAGATACAGGGCCATCCGGGAATGGCGCGGGCCGCGCAATAGCGGCATCAGGGCCACGGTCATGGGCAGGAAACGGGCGCTGGTGAGCATGACCGTGGAGACGACGGCGAGCAGCGGAGCGCCGAGGGCGTGCATCTCCACCAGCACCACCTGACCCGGCAGCGCCCAGATGGCGGCGGTGGATAGCAGGGCAGCGAAGAGAGAGAAGTCGTGACCGGCGGCCAGGGCGCCGAAGCCCAGGTAACCGGCGCCGAGGACCGCGGAAGGCACACCGAAGGACTCCCGGACCCCGTCGCGGAAGGCCGCTGCAGCGGACGAGGGGGCAATCGTGCTCAACGCATGCTCACCTCAGGTTACAGCTTGATCTTGGGATCAAGCCAGTCCCGCAGGGAGTCGCCGAACAGATTGAAGGCGAACACCGCCAAGCTGATGGCCACTCCGGGGAAGATGATCATCCACGGCGCCTCCTGGTAGAAGTCGGCCGCCGAGCCGGAAAGCATCAGGCCCCACGCTGGCGTGGGCTCCGTGACGCCGAGCCCGAGGAAGGACAGGGATGCCTCCAGCAGGATCGCCTGGCCGACAAAAGCGGTGAGCATGATGAGAAATGGAGCCACCACGTTGGGCACGATGTGACGGAAGATGATACGGGTGTGGGAAAAGCCCGCCGCGCGGGCGGCGTCGATGTAGGGCAGCTCCCGGATCGCCAGGGCAGAAGAGCGCACCACCCGCGCCACCTTGGGCACCATGGGCAGCCCGATGGCGAAGATCAGGTTGAGATCGATGCCGAACACGATGTTCTGGCCCAGGATCGCCACCACCGCTAGCGCCAGCACGATGATCGGGAAGGAGAGCAGCACATCCATGAAGCGCTGGATGATCATGTCCGTCTTGCCACCGAAATAGGCAGAGACGACACCGATGACAGCCCCCACGGTGGAACCCCAGAAGGAGGAGAGGAAGCCCACGGCGAGGGCCGTCTGGGCACCGTAGATGATGCGCGAGAGCACGTCGCGGCCGAAGTTGTCGGTGCCGAGCCAATGCTCCCACGACGGGGGCGCCATCAGGTTGGCGTAATCCACCGCCAGCGGATCGTGGGGTGCCACCCAGGGGGCGAAGGCGGCGGCGAAGACCATGGCCAGGATCACGACGAGCCCGAAAGTGCCCATCGGCTGGTAGACGATGAAGGCGAGCAGCGGGTGGTGCTGCTTGGGCACACGGTAGGTGACGGCGGGGGCAGCTTCGCTCATTTTCTCACCGATACCGGATGCGCGGATCGAGCACCGCATAGAGCAGGTCGATCACGAAATTGATCAGGATGAAGAAGGCAGCCACTAGCAGCACCAGCGCCTGCACCATGGTCATGTCGCCTCGGGAGACCGCCTCCACGAACAACTTGCCAATGCCGTTCAGGTTGAACACCTGCTCGGTGACCACCAGGCCGCCGATTAGGAAGGCGAACTCCAGGCCGATCACCGTGACCACCGGCAGCATGGCGTTGCGCAGGGCGTGGCGCCGGATCACGAGGCGCTCGAACACCCCCTTGGCCCGGGCGGTGCGGATATAGTCCTCCTGGAGTACCTCCAGAATGGTGGAGCGCATCATGCGGGTCGCCACCGCCGAGTAGCGATAGCCCACCGCCAGCGCCGGCCAGATGAGTTGGGATAGGTTGGCCTTCGGATCGTCGAAGAAGGAGGTGAAGGTGAGCGGCGGATGCCAGTGGAAGAAGGAGAGGAGAAACAGGATGATGATCATCCCCAGCCAAAAAGAGGGCACCGCCAGCCCGGCCACGGCGAAGACGCGGATCACGTGATCGATCCAGGAGTCCTTGAACAGAGCCGAGAGCGTGCCGAGGGGAATGGCGATCAGCACCGCCAGCACGGTCGCCATGATGGCCACTTGCAGGGACAGCTCCAGGCGGATGCCGATCTCGTAGGTGACCGGCTTGCCGGTCCACATGGAGTAGCCCAGGTTGCCCTGCAACACGCCCCCCATCCACTTGAGAAACTGGACGTGGATGGGCTGGTCGAGCCCCAGCCGGGCCCGTTCCGCGTCGATGACCGCCTGCGGGACTTGGCCGCCTTCGCCGCGCAGCATCACGTCCACCACGTCCCCGGGCATGAGTCGCATCATCAGGAACACCAGGATGGCAACGCCGAGCAGCGTCGGGATCATCAGGAGGATGCGGTGGATGGTGTATCTGAGCATCGTCGGTTCAGGGTGTGTGAAGAAAGGCGGCGCGGCGAAGCGGGCGTTTCCTCGCCCGCCCCCCGCCGCCGCTAGGCCACGCTCACTCGTCCAGCCATACGTCCGCCAGGTCCTGGTTGAGGTAATGGCTCGGCGTGATGTGCCAGCCCTTCATCTTCTTGTGATGCACGATGATTCGGTGCCACCAGATGGTGGGGATGACATAGGACTTGCCGAGCACGTATTGCTCCAGCTCCCGCAGGATCTTGTAGCGCTCCTTCTTGTCCAGCTCGCCCGATTGCTTGTCGTAGAGATAGTCCACCTTGCGGTCCACATAGCCCGAATAGTTGATGGTGGAGCGATCCGCCGACAGATACTTGAGCAGCTGCAGGTTGGGCTCGTCCATGAAGTCGCAGTTGAAGTCGAGCGCCGCGTCGTAGTTGCCCTCCTGTTGCCGGGCGAGATAGAGGCGGGTCTCGAGCTGCTCGTGCTCCACTTGAACGCCTATCTGCCGCCACTGATCGATGAGGAACACACCCACTGGAGTGTAGGGCATGGGCACGTTGCGGTTGGTGAGCTTGAGCTTGAGGCCTTCCGCGCCGGCCTCCTTGAGCAGCCGCTTCGCCTCCGCTCGGGACTTGTTGATGTCTTTCCAGAAACCGGGATAGGTGACGAGCTCCTTCTCGCTCGCTGCCAGCTCGTAGCCCGGCCGCAGCAGGCCGCCTACATGGCGCACCAGGGCGACTCGGGAGAGGGCCTCTGCCCCGCCCCAGCGGTCGATCGCCAGGGAAAGCGCCCGCCGCACCCGTTCGTCGTCGAACGGTTTCTTGTGGGTGTTGAAGCCCACCACCAGGGCGCATACCCATGGGGACTCTTGCACCACCGCGTCCTTGCCCAGGGTCTGGACGATGCGGTCACGGTCCGCCGGCGAATGGCCGCGAAACTCGGCGAGCACCTCGCCCGCCGCCAGGGCGTTCACCATCGCCGCCCCTTTGATGAAGATCGCCCGATAGCCGTCCAGATAGGGCTTACCCTTGTCCCAGTAGCCCTCGAAGCGCTTGCCCACCCAGTGGGAGCCGGCCACGTGCTCGACGAAAGTGAAAGGGCCCGTGCCCAGGATGTTGCGCTCTGGGAACTTGGGATCCTCTTTGAGCTTGGCGGCGCTGTAGATGCAGTCCCAGGGGCTGGCGAAGTTGGACAGCATGGAGGCGTTGCGCTTCTTGAGCTTAAACACCACCGTGTGCGGGTCCGGCGTGAGGATGGTGTCGATGTCTTCGTAGGCCGCCTGGCGCAAGGAGCGCACCCCGGCCGGAGGCTGGCGGATACGGTCGTAGGTCGCCTTCACGTCCTCCGAGGTGAACGCGGAGCCGTCGTGGAACTTGACTCCTTTTCTCAGCTTGAAGGTGTAAGTGAGGCCGTCCTGGGAAACGGTCCAGGACTCCGCCAGGTCCCCCACGATCTTGGGATAGTTGGACGGATCGAACTTGAGTAGGGTGTTGTAATGGGGCCGCACCGGATGAATGAACGCGAACGAGGAGTTGGCGTGGCAATCATAGTTGGGCGGCTCCGCGGTCACGGCGAACTTGAGCTCGCCGCCGCGCTTCGGCGTCTGGGCGTAGGCCCCGCCAGCGGCAAGGAATGCCGCCACGGTCCCCGCGAGAAACAACGCTGATGCTCTCATGCTCGTTCCTCCTTGTGTGGTGGTTGGCGACTTTGTTCGTTTGCTCTTCCGCCCGCCGCTCGCCCCGGCATCTAGGGGTGCGGCCTTGTAAGTGTCGTTCTAAAGTTTGATGCACGCGGCAAAATGGTTGTCCTTCACTTCCTTGAGCTCCGGCACGACCCGCCGGCACTCCTCGTCGGCAAGGGGACAGCGGGTATTGAACACGCAGCCACTCGGCGGATTGAGGGGGCTTGGCACCTCGCCGCCGAGCAGCCGGGTGGAGCGCCGGCGCTCCAGGTGAGGGTCAGGAATCGGCACCGCCTCGAGCAACGCCTTGGTGTACGGGTGTTGCGGCTCCCGGTACAGTGCGTCCCGGTCCGCGACCTCCATGATCCGCCCCAGGTACATGACCACGACCCGGTCGGAGATGTGGCGCACCACCGCCAGATCGTGGGCAATGAACAGGTAGGTGAGCTTGAACTTCTCCTGCAGCTCTTCCAGCAGGTTAATGATCTGGGCCTGGATGGACACGTCCAGGGCCGACACCGGCTCATCGCACACGATGAATCGGGGCTCGAGGGCAAGTGCCCGGGCGATGCCCACCCGCTGGCGCTGGCCGCCGGAGAGCTGGTGCGGGTAGCGGTCGGCCATGTAGGCGAACAGCCCCACCTGCTCGAGCAGCTGCGCCACCTTTTCCCGGGCAGCTTTGCGATTCGGCTGCAACCCGTGGACCTGCATGGGCTCGGCGATAATCTCGCCGATGGTCATGCGCGGGTTGAGCGAGGAGAACGGGTCCTGGAAGATGATCTGGGCGCAGCGCCGGTAGCGCTTCAGGTCCTGGCCGCGGGCCGCGAGCACGTCCAGATCTTCGAACCGCACTTCGCCGGCGGTCGCCTCCTCCAGGCGGATCAGGGTGCGCCCGACGGTGGTCTTGCCGCAGCCAGACTCCCCGACCAACCCCAGCGTTTCGCCGGGAAAGATATCGAACGAGACGTCGTCCACCGCCTTCACCAGCGCTTTGTGGGCGGAGATCAACGTGAATCCCGCCGAGACGTGGAAATAGGTCTTGAGGTGTCGCACTGAGACCAGGGGCTTGACGCACTCCACCTGTTTGGTGAGCGGCGCCTCCACCGCCGCGCTCACCAGGCCCAGCGCCTTGGGGCCCCGGCGGTCCATCTCGCTCGCCCGGAAGCAGGCCGCCCAATGGCCGGGACGCACGTCCATCGGTGGCGGTAGCTCGTGCTCGCAGCGCTCGATTCTCGCCAAGCAACGGGGAGCGAAGCGGCAGCCGAAAGGCGGGTGCATCAAGTTGGGGGGCATGCCCTCGATGGTCTCGAGCTTGCGCCCGCGGGGCTTGTCCAGCCGCGGCACCGAGCGCAGCAGGCCCGCCGTGTACGGGTGGCAGGGCCGGGCGAAGATGTCCTCGGCGGCACCTTGCTCCACCATGCGCGCCGCGTACATCACGTTCACCCGGTCGGCATAGCGGGCGACGATGCCCAGGTTGTGGGTAATGATCACCAGGGCGATGCCCAGCTCGCGGGAGAGATCTTTCATGAGCTCCAGGATCTGGGCCTGGATGGTGACATCGAGGGCGGTGGTGGGCTCGTCGGCGATGATGAGCTTGGGATTGCAGGCAAGGCCAATGGCGATCATGGCCCGCTGGCGCATGCCGCCGGAGAACTGGTGCGGGTATTGGTCGAGCCGGCGCGCCGGATCGGGAATGCCCACCATCTTCAGGAGCTCCAGCGCCCGGGTGCGCGCCTGCTCTTCGTCCATCTTCAGGTGGATGAGCAGCGGCTCCATGATCTGGAAGCCGATGGTGAGCACTGGATTCAAGGAGGTCATCGGCTCCTGGAAGATCATGGCGATGTCGCGCCCGCGCACCGCGCGCATCTCCTCCTCCGAGAGCCTGAGCAGATCGCGGCCCTCGAACAGGATGCGCCCGCCCACGATATGACCGGTGGGCTTGGCGAGCAGTCGCATCACCGCCAGGGCGGAGACCGACTTGCCGCAGCCTGACTCCCCAACCAGGGCCACCACTTCGCCAGGGCGCACCTGGTAGGAGATGCCCTCGACCGCGCGCACCACCCCGCGGGTGGTGACGAAGTGCACGTGCAGGTTTTGCACGTCGAGCAGCGCCTCCCCCGCGTGGCGTATGCCACTGAACTGCGAGTCGAAAACGGCGGTGGTCGCGTTCACGACGGCCTCAGCTCAGGCCGCAACGCGCATACTGCAGCGCACGGTGGCAAGCCTCCTCATCCGCGGAGGGCGCGGCACGCTGCCGCGCTCTGTAGTTTTTATGGTGCGGGGTCAACCGCCATTGTGTTGAATGCTCCAGGTATAGTCAATGCGCCAGGTCAAGGGCACGCTTTATTTTCCGCGGGCAGCGCGCTCGCACTCCCCCATCCTCCCAGGGTGCGCTCAAGGAACCACCGCGCTCTCTTCGTCCGCGGCGAGCACCGCGCCTTCGTGCACCAGCGCCTCGATCTGCGCCTGGGAGTAGCCGTATTCCAGCAGCACTTCCCGGGTGTGCTCGCCGAGGACAGGGGCGCTGCGGGTGACGGCGCCCGGCGTGGCGGAGAGCTTGATGGGAAAGCCCAAGCTCTTCACTCTTCCGAGCCGCCGGTGCTCGGTCTCCACCACCATCTCTCGCGCCCGGGTCTGGGGGTGGGAGAGCACCTCGGGAATGCTCAGGATGGGCCCCACCGGCAGCCCGGCTGGCTCGAGCAGTTGCAGCCACTCCTCGGTGGTACGCTCGGCGAAATAACGGGTAAGGGCCTCCGCCAGCGCTTCGCGATGGGCGATCCGGTCGCGGTTGGTCTTGAAGCGGGGATCGTTCGCCAGCTCGGGAGCGTTCAATACCGAAACCAGCCGCTCCCAGTTGGCCTGGTTGGCCGCGCCGATGTTGATCCAGCCGTCACGGGTCTTGAACGCCTGGTAGGGGGCGCTGGTGAGGTTGCCCGAACCCATGGGAGGCGCGGCCTCGCCGGTTGCGAGGAAGTAGGCGGTGTGCCAGTAGGTCTGGGTAATTCCGGCCTCGAAAAGGGACGTGTCCACCCGCTGGCCCTCCCCGGTCTTGAGTCGATGGAGATAGGCGGCAACGATGCCAAGGGCGGCCAGGATCCCGGCGTTGATGTCGGTCACGGGGCCCCCGCACTTGACGGGTGGCCGCCCAGGCTCTCCCGTGATGCTCATGAGCCCGGACATCCCTTGGGCGATGAGATCGAAGCCCGGCTTGTCGGCCCAGGGGCCCGTGCGCCCGTAGCCCGAGATCTCGCAGTAGATGAGGCCTGGGTTCAACTCGCGCAGCGCCTCGTAGCCGAAGCCCAGCTTCTCCATGGTGCCCATGCGGTAGTTCTCGGTGACCACGTCCGCGCCCTCGAGCAGGCGCCGGAGCACCTGCTTGCCACCCTCAGTCTTCAAGTTGACCGCAATGCCGCGCTTGTTGCGGTTCATGATGATGAAGGCGGTGGATTCGCCGTTGATCTCCGGGATACCGAAGCGGCGCGTGTCGTCTCCACCGGGCACCTTTTCCACCTTGATCACGTCCGCCCCCATATCGGCGAGGAGCATC
Source organism: Pelomicrobium sp. (assembly GCF_036803785.1). Lineage (NCBI taxonomy): Bacteria > Pseudomonadati > Pseudomonadota > Hydrogenophilia > Pelomicrobium > Pelomicrobium sp. Next base: position 16,259 of record NZ_DAIRTR010000026.1, read on the forward strand.
CCGCACATGGGCCCGGACATGATGTGGGCGAGCTCGATGACCTTGAGTCCTGCGAGGGGACCCGCACGCTTCTCTGTCATGGCGCTTTCCTCGTGTGGCGAGAATCCACGGCTGCCCGCGACGGCCTCAGCGCCCCTTGAATTCGGGCTTCGCTTTGGCCAGAAACGCCCGGTAGCCGATCCTGAAGTCTTCCGTGTCGTAGCAGCGGAAACCTTCGTCCAACTCCTCTTCGGTTAGCTCTCCGCCCCGCTCCAGCCGGCGGATGAACTGCTTGTGCCAGCGTGCCACCAAGGGCGCACCCTCGGCGATGCGCCGGGCGGTGGCGTAGGCCTCCGCCTCCACCTGCTCGTCGGGCACCACCCGGTGCACCAGACCCTTGTCCTTGGCCTCCCGGGCGTCGAACACGCGCCCTTCGAGCAGAATTTCCAGGGTGGTGGCCCGGCCCACGAGCCTGAGCAATGCACCGATCTCGGCGTGGGCCATGGTGAGGCCCAGCTTGTTGATGGGAACGCCAAAGCGGCTCGATTCCCCGCAGACACGGATGTCGGCCAGGGCCGCGATCTCCAGGCCGCCCCCGACGCAAATGCCCTTGATGAGCGCCACGGTAGGAACAGGGCACTCGGCGATCGCCGCGAGCGCCCCATGCAGCACCCGCCCGTAGGCCTTGCCCTGCTGGAAGTTGGAACGTTCGGTCTCGAACTCGCCGATGTCGTTGCCCGGGGAAAAGGCTTTTTCCCCGGCCCCCCGCAGCACGATGCAGCGAAGGCTCGCATCGGTCGCGAGCGCGCGCATCGCTTCCCCTAGGCGCTGCCACATGCCCTTGGTCATGGCGTTGAGCTTGTGGGGGCGGTTAAGTACGACGGTGGCAATCAAGCCGTCTCTGTGCACCAGAATGTCGTCCGGCATGAAGCGTCCTCGATCAACGATAGAACAGGTTCACCAGCGACAGGGGGAGCGCCGGCACATAGGTCACCAGGAGCAGCACAAGCAGCAACACGCCGATGAAGGGGAGATTAGCCTTGGTCACGTCCCAGATGTTCTCCTTGGCGATGGAGCAAGCGGTCATCAACACGCTCGCCACTGGCGGGGTCTGCTGGCCGATCGCCAGGTTGAGGGTCACCACCAGCCCGAAGTGCACCGGGTCGATGCCCGCGGCATTGACCACCGGCATGACGATGGGCACCACCAGGATGATGGCCGCCGCCGAGTGCAGGAACAAGCCGACCACCAGGAAGAACAGATTGAACAGGGCGAGGATCAGGTACTTGTTGGTGGTGAGCTCAGCGATGGCCTGGGCCAGTCGTTGCGGCACCTGCTCCTCGGTGAGATACACCCCCAGGAGCGCCGAGGAGGCGACTAGCAACATGACCACCGCCGTCTGCACGGCGCCGTCGATGATGGCCGAGCGCAGCTGGGGCCAATCGATCTCCCGATAATAGAGGGCGATGGCGATGGCCGCCACCACCGCCAGCCCCGCCCCTTCGGTGGCCGTGACCACACCCCCGAAGATGCCTCCCAGGATGATGAGGGGCAACAGGAAAGCGAGGGAGGCGTCTTTGAAGGTGGCCCACAGCCGCTTCCATTGGAAGACCTCCTCCACCGGCCAGCCGTACTTGCGGGCGTAGTGGTAGCACAGCCCCATCATGAGCAGCCCCCCCAGTAGCCCGGGGATGATGCCGGCCACGAAAAGCTGCACCACCGAGCTTCCGGACATGACCGCATACAGAATCATGGGAATGGAAGGGGGGATGATGATGGCAAGCGAAGCGGAAGAAGAGGTGAGGGCAGCGGTGAAGGGGCCGGGATAACCCTTCTTTTTCATGGCCGGCATGAGCACCGAGCCGATGGCCGCCACGTCGGCCACCGCCGAGCCCGAGATCTCGGCGAAGAACAGAGAGGTGCCCACGTTCACCATGGCGAGCCCCCCGCGAATGAAGCCGAGGAGCGCCGAAGCGAAGGCGATGAGCCGCCGGGAGATCCCTGAGGTGTTCATGATCGCTCCCGCCAGAATGAATAGCGGTATGGCGATCAGGGGAAAGTTGGTGGCCCCGTTGTACATGACGATGGCCAAGTTGGGCAGGGACTCCACCCCCTGGCTCGCCACGATCGCCACAGTGGCCGCGATACCCAGGGCCACCGCGATCGGCACGTTGATCAGCACCAGGACAAGGATGCTGAGGATGAGCAGAACGATGGCCATCAGGGATTGACCTCCACCCGCGGCGCGGGACGCCCATCTTCTAGTGCTGCCCGCAGAGCATCGGGCACCACCAGGAGCTCCGCGACCACGAAGAGCGCCGCGCCGATGGGGATCACCGACTGGGTGTACATCACCGATACCTGCGGCAGGCTCACCAAATAGTCGGTGGCCAGCACCTCCAGCACGGAGGCGCCCACGTAGGCCATGAGCACGAAGAAGCCGATCACCAGGGCCTCGGCGGCAAGCGTCACCGGCACCCGCAAGGGCACCGGCAGGGCCTCCACCAGGCCCGGAAAGCCGATGTGGGCGCGTTTGAGCGCCGCCAGGGCGGCGCCGTAATAGGTGAGCCAGGCGAGCAACACCGAGGCGATCTCGTCGTACCACACCAGGGACATGCCGGCCTTGCGGTAGACCACGCCCAGGGTCACGATGATTGCCAGGGCTAGCATCAAGACGATCACGATGAAATTGAGCAACCGCTCCAGGGCCCGCCGGAGCCTGTGCAGCGTCATGGGTCTCCTCCTCGAGTCTTCGATCGGGGCGGGGATTCCGCCTCCCGCCCCTCGGGGGGTCGCTCCTCAGCGCTTGCCGAGGGCGATGGCGCGGTCGATCATTTCCTTGGCGCCCTGCACCTCCTTGCCAAACTCCTCGTAGACGGGCCTGCTGGCGACAATGAAGGCGTCTTTGTCGGGGGTGTTCACCTGCATGCCGGCCGCTTTGAGCTTCTCCAGCAGCTCAGTGTCGAAGCGCTCGGCAGTCTGGTACACGAAGGCTTGGGTTTCCTTCGCCGTCTCCTCCAGCACCTTGCGCGCCTCCGCTGGGAGGCTGTTCCACTTCTTGAGCCCCACGGTGACGTAGGCCGGGGTGTACACGTGGCCGGTGAGGGAGAGGTACTTCTGCACTTCCTGGAACTTGGCGCTGTAGATCTGGGCGAAGGGGTTTTCCTGGCCGTCCATGACCCCGGTCTGGAGGGCCGTGAACACCTCGGAGAACTTCATGGGGCTAGGATTGGCCCCGTAGGCCTGGAACATTTTCACCCGCCACTTGCCCTCCGGCACCCGCAGCTTGATCCCCTGTAAGTCTTCCGGCCTCTGGATGGGACGCTTGCTGTTGGTGATGTGGCGGTAGCCGTTTTCCCACACAGCGATGATCTTGAGCCCCTTCTTCTCCGCCAGCGGCGCGAGCATAGGCCAGAATACTTCCTTCTCGATGCGCTTCATGTGTTCCCGGTCTTTCACCAGGTAAGGCATCTCGAAGATGCCGAAGGCATCCACTTCTGAGGACATCACGGTGGAGGGAAGGGCGAAGTCCACCGTTCCCAGCTTGAGCTTCTGCAGGAGCTCCTTGTCGCCGCCCAACTGGCTCGAGCCATACACCACCACCTTGTATTTGTCGCCCAGCTTGGCATTGGCGCGTTTGGCGAATTCCTCGGCGGAGAGGGCAAAAAGGGAGCCCGGCTCGCCCACGTGGCCGAATTTGAGCTCCACCGGCTCCGCCCGCAGCGGCGCGGGAGCCAACGTGGCAAAGGCAAACAACACGATCAGCAGCCGCAACAACTTCATGGTCTTCCTCCTCTCTTGGTGGTCATTCCCATCGCGCCCGAGGCGGGCACGGGTGCACTGCACGAAATCGGAACGCGCTCATGCGGCGCTACACGGTTCCCGTTCCTTGGCGCTCGCCGCCTGTTGCGCCAGGTAATCCAGGGCCACCTGCACGCCACCCCTCCGGTGGGGCACGCCCGCCAGCTCGAGCCCCATCTCCACTCCCGCGAGGGTGCCCGCCAGCATGAGATCGTTGAAACTGCCCAGGTGACCGATGCGGAACACCTTCCCTTTGAGCTTGCCCAGGCCGCTACCCAGGGACATGTCGAAGGCCTCGAGAATCACCTGGCGCAGCTGGTCCGCACTATGTCCCTCGGGCACCACCACCGCGGTGAGGGAGCTGCTGTATTCGGCCGGGTTGAGGCACAGCACCTCCAGTCCCCACGCCCGCACTGCGCGGCGGGTCGCCTCCGCATGCCGATCGTGGCGAGCGAACACGTTCTCCAATCCTTCCTCCAGCAGCATGGCGATGGCCTCCTTGAGGCCGTAGAGCAGGTTGGTCGCCGGCGTGTAGGGGAAATAACCGGTCTTGTTGGCCTCCAGCATCTCCTCCCAGTTCCAGAAGGAACGGGGAAGCCGAGCGCTGCGGGAGGCGGCCAGGGCCTTGTCGCTCACCGCGTTGAAGGAAAGCCCCGGGGGCAGCATCAGGCCCTTCTGGGAGCCGGCCACGGTCACATCCACCCCCCACTCGTCCATGCGGTAGTCGATGGAGGCGAGGGAGGAGATCGTGTCCACCAGGAACAGGGCCGGGTGGCCCGCCCGGTCGATGGCCTTGCGGATCTCGCCGACACGGCTCGTCACCCCGGTGGAGGTCTCGTTGTGCACCACGCACACCGCCTTAATCTCGCGGGCGCGATCCTCGGCGAGCTTCGCCTCCACCACCGCGGGATCCACCCCGTGGCGCCAGTCCCCGGGGACGAACTCCGCCCGCAAGCCCAGGCGGGTGGCCATGCGGTGCCACAGGGTGGCGAAGTGGCCGGTCTCGAACATGAGCACCCGATCCCCTGGCGACAAGGTGTTCACCAGGGCCGCCTCCCATGCCCCGGTCCCCGAGGCAGGATAGATGATGACCGGGTGCCGGGTCTTGAAGATGCGGCGGATCTCGGAGAGGACCTCCCGGCCGAGGCGCCCGAATTCGGGGCTGCGGTGATCGATGGTGGGCCGATCGATGGCGCGTAACACCCGATCGGGGACGTTGGTCGGTCCGGGAATCTGCAAAAAATGACGGCCGCTGGGATAACGCATGGCAGCGCTCTCGACGATCAACGGGGACGAAGCCTGCCCGGACACCGATCCGTGATCGTCCCCCGGGAGGCCTTTTTTGAAAAAACTTTAGCCCATTTTGGGCTTTTTTGTATACAAAATTTTCTTTGTAAAGAGGAGCGTCATTTAACTAATTGCCTAAGAAAGAATTTGTCTTGTCTTGCTTTGCCTTTCCCCCAGCGGCATTGTATTATGCATGCAAACTCACTTTTCCCAGCTGTGGACTCACGCCCATGAGTGCCCAGATCACCCCCTTCCCCAGTCCCGACAAAGTCATCGATCGGCGACCCCTGCACCACGAAGCGACGGCCCGGCTGCGGGACATGATCGTCCAGGGTGAGCTCGCTCCCGGAGCACGTCTCAACGAGCGGGTGCTGTGCCAGCAGCTCGGCATTTCCCGCACGCCCTTGCGGGAAGCGCTCAAAGTGCTCGCTGCGGAGGGATTGGTGGAGCTGCTGCCCAACCGGGGGGCGGTGGTCACCCAGCTCACCTTACGCGCAGTGCAGGAGATCTTCGAAGTCATGGGTGCCCTCGAACGGCTCGCCGGTGAGCTCGTGTGCCGCAACGCCACCGAGGCAGACATCGCCGAGATCCGGGCCCTCCACTACCAGATGATGGTCTATTACGCCCGGGGAGATCTGGCGGGCTATTTCCGCTACAACCAGCAGATCCACCTCAAGCTGGTAGAGTCCACCGGCAACGCCACCCTGGCGGCCACCTACCGCAACTTGAACGCCCACGTGCGCCGCGCCCGCTACATGGCCAATCTGTCCCGGGAGCGGTGGGACAAGGCGGTGCAGGAACACGAAGAAATCCTGGACGCGCTCATGAAGCGGGACAGCGCCCGGCTGCAGGGCCTGCTCCAGGATCATCTGGGGCACAAGATGCTGGTAGTGCTGGAGGCCTTGAACGCCCCGTCCGCGCCCGCTCAAGCGGCCACCCCGTGAGCAATCCCGCCTTCGCGCCTGTCCGGTCTCTCGCGGCCCAGGGCAGCCTCCTGGCCGAGCGGCTGGCCCGGGAGATGGAAGGGGAGGTGCTGTTCGACGCCTTCTCCCGCGGCCGCTACGCCACCGACGCCTCCATCTACCAGATCGAACCGGTAGGGGTGGCGGTCCCCAAGACCGAAGCCGACGTGGCCCGCGCCTTGGCCGTCGCCGCGGACCTGGGCGTTCCCCTGCTCCCCCGGGGTGCCGGCACCTCCCAGTGCGGCCAGACGGTGGGTGAGGCCCTGGTCATCGATTACAGCAAGTACCTGCGGGAGATCGTCGCCTTCGACCCCGAGGCACGCACCGTCACCGTGCAGCCGGGCATCGTCCTCGATCATCTGAACGCCTTCCTGCGCCCCCACGGCCTGTGGTATCCGGTGGACGTGTCCACCGCCGCTCAGGCCACCCTGGGCGGCATGGCGGGCAACAACAGTTGCGGGGCGCGTTCCCTCGCCTACGGCAACATGGTCCACAACGTGCTGGAGGTGGAAGCACTGCTCGCGAGCGGCGAGCGCCTGACCTTCGGCCCGGTGCCCGAGGCGGGGAAGCCCGTGCCGGGGCCCGCCGCCTACCGGCACCTGGTGGAAACCGTGCGCGCCTTGTACCGGTGCGAGCGGGAAGAGCTCGCCGCCCGGGTTCCCAAGGTGATGCGCCGGGTGGCGGGGTATAACCTGGACATGGCCTCCGATTCAGGGCCCTTCAACATGGCCCACCTGCTGGTGGGCTCGGAGGGGACGCTCGCCTGCTTCCAGCGCTTGAAGCTCAAGCTCTCCCCCCTGCCGCCCCACAAGACCCTGGGGGTGGTGCACTTCGCCCGTTTCTATCACGCCATGGAATCGACCCAGCATATCGTCAAGCTCGGGCCTGCGGCGGTGGAGCTGGTAGACCACACCATGATCGAGCTCTCCCGCGAGATCGTCCAGTTCCGGGACACGGTGGCGCGATTCATCCGTGGCGAGCCCGAGGCAATCCTGCTGGTGGAGTTCGCGGGCGAAGACCGTGGCGAGCAGCTCGCGAAGCTCAGGCGACTCGGCGAGCTGATGGGCGATCTGGGTCTGCCCGGGAGCGTGGTGGAAGTGATCGACCCCAAGCTGCAAAAGGAGGTGTGGGAGGTACGCAAGGCTGGGCTCAACATCATGATGTCCATGAAGGGCGACGGCAAGCCGGTGTCCTTCATCGAGGACTGCGCCGTACCCCTGGAGCACCTGGCCGACTACACCGAGCGCCTCACGCGAGTGTTCGAAAAACACGGCACCCGCGGTACCTGGTACGCCCACGCCTCGGTGGGCTGCCTGCACGTGCGGCCGGTGCTCAACATGAAGAGCGAAGAGGGCGCGAAGAAGATGCGCGCCATCGCCGAGGAGGCCTGCGCCCTGGTGAAGGAATACAAGGGCTCCTATTCCGGGGAGCACGGCGACGGACTGGTGCGCTCGGAGTGGATCGAGCCCATCTACGGCCCGCGGCTCGTTCGGGCGTTCGAGGCACTCAAGCACGCCTTCGACCCCCAAGGCCTCATGAACCCGGGCAAGATCGTGCATGCGCCCCGGATGGACGAGCGCAGGCTGTTTCGTTTCAAGCCCGGCTACCGCCCCCTGCCCCTGGAGACGGCCCTCGACTGGTCCGAGTACGAGACGGAATCCAGCCGCAGCCCAGGCGCCGGCTTTGCTGCGGCCGTAGAGATGTGCAACAACAACGGCCACTGCCGCAAGTTCGACGCAGGGGTAATGTGTCCCTCCTATCGGGTCACCCGGGACGAGCAGCACCTCACCCGGGGACGGGCCAACACCCTGCGCCTCGCGCTCTCCGGCCAGCTCGGCCCCGAGGCATTCACTTCTCCTGCCATGTACGAGACGCTGGCGCTGTGCGTCTCGTGCAAGGGCTGCAAGCGGGAGTGTCCCACGGGGGTGGACATGGCGCGGATGAAGATCGAGTTCCTCCACCACTATCACCAGCGCCACCCCCGTTCCCTCAAGGACCGGCTCGTCGCGCACCTGCCCCGTTATGCCCCGTGGGCAGCGCGGCTCGCGCCGCTTTTGAATCTGCGGGATCGCCTGCCCGGCTTGGCGGCCCTGAGCGAACGCTTTCTGGGGCTTTCCGCCCGACGCTCGCTTCCCCGCTGGCGGCGCGACGTTTTCCGCGGCCCCCAAGAGATCGGCGCAGCAGCATCCGCCTCCTTGGGCGAGGTGGTGTTGTTGCCCGACACCTTCAATACCTACTTCGAGCCGGAGAACTTGCGCGCAGCCCTGCGGGTGCTCACCGCCGCCGGCTATCGGGTCACCGTGGCGACGTCGGCGGACGGCGGGCGACCCCTCTGCTGCGGGCGCACCTATCTCGCCTCGGGTATGGTGGAAGAGGCCCGCACAGAAGCCCGACGGCTGATAACAGCGCTTGCACCTTACGTCGCGCGGGACATTGCCGTCGTGGGCTTGGAACCCTCCTGCCTTCTCACCCTGCGTGACGAGCTGGCGGCCCTGATCCCCGGGCCCGAGGCCCGGGCCCTCTCCCGTCGGGCGCTGTTGTTCGAAGAATTTCTCGTGCAGGCGCGGGACGCAGGTCGGCTCCATCTGATGCTCTGCCCCCTCGACGCCAAGCGGGCCTTGGTGCACGGCCACTGTCACCAGAAGGCTTTCGGGGCGTTTGCCTCGGTGGTGCAGGTGCTGCGCATGATTCCGCAGCTGCAGGTCGAGCCCATCGAATCGTCCTGTTGTGGCATGGCGGGCGCCTTCGGCTTCGACGCAGCTCACTATGACCTTTCCATGAGGATGGCGGCGCTGTCCCTGCTGCCTGCGGTGCGCGCCGCCGAGCCCGAGGCGCTGCTGGTCGCCGACGGCACGAGCTGCCGCCACCAGATCCGGGACGGCGCGGGGCGCACCGCCCTCCACGCCGCGCGGGTGCTGGAACAGGCGCTCGCCACCGCTCAACCCTGAATCGCTGCTCGAAAGGCGTATTCGTCTCGCCTCGCATCCCTTGTTCAACCCTCGGCTGACACGCTCACAGGGCGGGCAGTCACCCGCGGCGCTTTTCTTCGGCGCGAGCGTACAAGCCCGTGGTTCTCGGCTATCATTCCGTCGGAGACGAGGCAAGGGAAGCGACCATGGGTCTTCTGATCCATGCCCACATCGAGGTGACCGGGGACCTAGGGGCGCTCCAGCGCTTTCGGGAGCGCTTGGCGAGCCTGCTGGCCGAGGAAGAGCGTGAAGGCGAGATCCAGGAACAGATCGGCGCAAACCGGCTACGCTACGATCTCAAGGTGAGCGGCGGCATCCCCTTTCCCCCCTTCATCGCCGCTTCCCAGGCGTTGCCCGAGCTGCGCATCAGCGTGGAATGGTTCTCCCCCGCCGAGGCTGCCCGCGGCAGCGCCGTCATCCAAGCCGGCAAGCTGTTGGAACACACGGAGGGCCCGACCGGCGGCATGCCGCTCGTGGATGACAAGCCCCTCTACGTGCGGGTGGAGGCCGGGGGAAGGTTGGGTCTCGCCTTTGCTTTGCTGTCCTTGTCCCCGCAGGCCCACCTCGGCTACACCGTCACCGCGGACCGCGACGCCTTCTTTCGCCTCACGCGCCAAGGCGAGACGGCGCGACTCCAGGCCACGGTGGGCGCCGAGCCCCAGTGGGGCAAGGCCTGGACCTTCGACCTCCAGCAACGGCGCTGCCAGCCCGAGGCGCTCGACCCGCCGCTGTCCATCGAGGAGCGGGAGCATCAGGCCCTCCTCGCCCTGGCAGACGGCTTCGTGGCCCGATGGATCTGGTTTCGCGACGCGCCCGAAGAAGAAACGGTGTTGGAACGGGATCGCTACGCCCGTCTCGGCTACCCGGTGCAGGAAGCCAACGTGAAGAGCGCAAAGCTGCGTCTGCTCACGGCTCAGGGGAACGGGGTCCAGGTGGCGGACACCTTGGGTCCGGGGCTCGAATGGATAGAGGAGGTGCTAACCCAATGCTGGCTGGAAAACGAATCGGCGCCTGGGCGCTGAGTGCCTGCCTTTGCGCGTCCGCCGTCTGGGGCGCCGCGGACTACGCCCGGGAGAAGAAGTGGGCTGACGAGATTCTGCCTGGCATCGTGGTGGGAGAACCCGTGACCCTCACCGATGCCGGCGGACGCTCCTTCCTCGGCCTCTACACCGAAGCCCGGGGCGCCAAAGGCGCAGTGGTGGTGGTCCACGGCATGGGGGTCCACCCCGACTGGGGACTCGTGGGCGTGCTGCGCAGCCAGCTCGCCGATCTGGGCTATACCACCCTCTCGGTCCAGATGCCGGTGCTGGCGGCGGAGGCCAAACCTGAAGCGTATGAAAAGCTCTTCCCCGAGGCCGCCGAGCGGTTGGCGGCGGCGGTCGCCTATCTCCAGGCGAAAGGCTACCGGAAAATCGCCCTCGTCTCCCACAGCATGGGGGCACGCATGAGCGGGTATTACCTGGTGAACCACGGGAACCCGCCAGTCGCTGCTTGGGTAGCCATCGGGCACTCCGGCCAGTTCAAAGAACCCCAGAACCTCAAACTCCCGGTGCTCGATCTCTACGGGGAGGCGGACTTCCCCCAAGTGCTAGAGGCGGCGCCCCGACGGGCGGCGGCCCTCGAGCGCATTGCCGGCTCCGCCCAGGTAGCCGTGAAAGGGGCGGATCACTTCTTCAACGGCCAGGAAAGCGCCCTGCTCGCCGAGGTGCGCGCCTTTCTCGATCGGACCTTGGCGAGTTCCCGTTAAGGGCAAGGGACGGGGTCGCGCCCGATGCGCCCAGGCGTTTCCCGAGGCGTGGCCCTGGGTTTCCTGGTGGTGCTCGCGATCCTGATCGGGGGCGCCGTGATCACCCTGCGCAGCTCCAGCTTGCTACTGCGCACCAGCGAATCGGTCACCCATGCCCTGGTCTCCCTCGACCTGCTCAAAAGCCTTCAAGCCAATTTGCTCGACGCCGAGACCGGTCAGCGGGGTTACCTGCTCACGGGCGAGGAGCGCTACCTGGAACCCTACCATCGCGCCCTGCGAGAGCTGGAGGCCCCCTTCCACCACCTGCGCCAGGAGATGGCGAGCGACCCCGAGCAGTTGGAGCGCCTGGGGCGGCTCGAGCAGCGGGTACGGGAAAAGATCCGGGAGCTGGAGGCGACCGTGGCGCTGCGTAAGGAGCGCGGCTTCGAAGCAGCGGTCCAGGTGGTGAGCACCGACCGGGGCAAGCAGCTCATGGACAAGATCCGAGCGGAGCTGGCGGAGCTGGTCCGCCATGAAGAAGCGCTCCTTACGGGCCACGCCGAGCGCCTGGAGCGGGACGCCTATCTCACCCTGGCCTCGTTTTCGGTGGCTTCCCTCCTGGCGGTAGTGCTGCTCGTCCTCACTTATCTGCTGGTAGCGCGGGAACTCAAGGTCCGGCGGGAAAGCGAAGAGGCGCTGCAGCGCTTGAACCAGAAGATGGCGCAGAACATCGGGGAACTGCGAGCCCGGACCGAGGAAATGCTTTCTCTCTCGGAGATGGGAAGCTACCTCCAGGCCTGCCTGTCGGCGCAGGATGCCGCTGCGGCCGCGGCCCGCTTCGCGCAGAAACTCTTTCCCGCCGGCGGGGGCGTGCTCTATCTCTTGCATCCGTCGCGCAACTACCTGGAAGCGGTCGCCCACTGGGGCGGCGTCGAGTGCCCGGAGCCTACCCTCCCACCGGAAGCGTGCTGGGGATTGCGGCGCGGCCAGCTTCATTTCACCGACAGCGCCGAGCCTGCCCTGGCGTGTCCCCACCTCGAGATGGGGTCCGAAGATCCGTTTTTTTCCATCTGTGCTCCCATGATCGCCCACGGGGATCTCCTGGGCCTCCTGCACCTGCGCTATCACCGCTCTGAGGCCCAGAAAGGAGAGGAGGTCTTCTCGTCCTACCAGCGCATGCTGGTCAACACCGTGGCGGAACAGGTGGGACTCGCCATCGCCAACCTGCGGCTGCGGGAATCCTTGCAACAGCAATCCATCCGGGATCCCCTCACCGGGCTGTACAACCGGCGCTTTTTGGAGGAAGTACTGGAGCGGGAGCTCGCCCAGGCGCGGCGCCGCCGGGTGCCCCTTGCCCTGGTCATCGCAGACGTGGACCGCTTCAAAAACTTCAACGATTCCTTCGGCCATGAAGCGGGCGACAGGGTGTTGCAGAGTCTCGCCCGGCTGTTGCAGTCGAGCCTGCGGGGCAGCGACGTGGTGTGCCGCTACGGCGGCGAGGAATTCGTCCTCGTCCTGCCTGAAGCCACTGCCTCCGGCGCCCAGGCGCGGGCCGAAGCGCTGCGCAGCGCGGTGCACGCGCTGCAACTGCATTATCGGGAACAGCCCCTCGGCCCCATCACCGTCTCCTTCGGCGTGGCAGCCTTTCCCGAGCACGGCGACAGCTCAAAGGCCCTTCTCGCTGCCGCCGACGTCGCACTCTACGAAGCCAAGCGCAGCGGGCGCGACCGGGTGGTGGTGGCGG
>NZ_DAIRTR010000027.1:0-28596 GCF_036803785.1 Pelomicrobium sp.
CCCGGTGAGCGCCACGGCGAGTACCAGCACCGCGCCCAGTGTCCGGCGCCTGATCGCGCTGCTTGAACTAGCCTCGATGCGGCATCTCTCCATGATGTTTCATTATAGAAGCCCGGCTTGGTGCCCCCAGCCACGCTACGCCGGCTATAATAGGCGAGCCATGAATCGGCCTGCGGGGTTCGGGGACGAACCCTGCTGCCTCTTCCCAGTGTGAATCCCAACCCGACGGCTCCGACGGCCCTGGCGCAGCCTCCGCGGCCCAAACCTTGCCGCTCGCAGCCCGATCAAGCGAGAAAGGAACATGCCCAAATACAGGATCGCCACGATCCCCGGCGACGGGATCGGCAAGGAGGTGATGCCGGAAGGCATCCGCGTGCTAGAAGCGGCCGGAGGCAAGTTCGGCATCGAGTTCCAGTGGGATCATTTCCCCTGGAGCTGCGAGTTCTACACCCGCCACGGGCGCATGATGCCCGAGGACGGGCTGGAGATGATCCGCCACCACGACGCCATCTATCTCGGCGCGGTGGGTTTTCCCGGCGTACCCGACCACGTGTCCCTTTGGGGTCTGCTGATCCCGATCCGGCGGCGTTTCCAGCAGTACGTGAACCTGCGACCGGTGCGGCTCATGCCCGGCGTACCCTGCCCGCTAAAGGACAAAACGCCCGGCGATATCGATTTCTGGGTGGTACGGGAGAATAACGAGGGAGAGTATTCTTCCATCGGAGGCCGCATCTACGAAGGTACTGACTATGAGATCGTGGTGCAACAGAGCACCTTTACCCGCCGAGGAGTGGACCGTATCCTGCGTTACGCTTTCGAGCTCGCCCGTCGCCGGCCTCGCAAGCACGTCACCTCCGCCACCAAGTCCAACGGCATCTCGATCACCATGCCTTACTGGGACGAGCGCTTTAAGGCCATGGCGGCCCAGTATCCGGACGTGCGCGCCGACCAGTATCACATCGACATCTTGACTGCCCACTTCGTGCTGCACCCAGAGTGGTTCGACGTGGTAGTGGGCTCCAACCTCTTCGGTGACATCCTGTCCGATTTGGGGCCGGCGGTGACCGGCACCATCGGCATCGCGCCGTCGGCCAACCTCAATCCCGAACGGGAATTTCCTTCCTGCTTCGAGCCAGTGCACGGCTCCGCCCCGGATATCTACGGCAAGAACATCGCCAACCCTATCGGCCAGATCTGGTCCGGTGCCATGATGCTGGAGCACCTGGGGCATCCGGAAGCGGCCCAGGCGATCGAGCGCGCCATCGAAACGGTGGTCAGGGAAGGACCGCGCACCCGCGACATGGGAGGCACCGCCTCCACCGCCGAAGTGGGCCAGGCCATCGCTTCCGCTCTCTAGGGGCAGGCCGCCTGTTGGCGCTAGGGCGCGGTGCTGCTACCATTTGAGCGCCCTTGCGCTTGCGGGCGGGAGGGTGTTTTTGCTCCCATCACCCTTGCCCATGCGGGTCCGCTACCCCAAGTCGTTCCTCGCTCTGCTGTTCGTCGGGCTCGCCCTGGTCGCGCTGCCCCTCATCTTCGCCCTGGTGAACAACGCGGTGGCGATCGACCGCCTCACCAACCAAGGACAGAAGGCGGTCTACGAGGCGACGCGCCTCATTCAGGAGAGCCGGGCGCTCTCGGAATCGGTAACCGGCATGGAACGGGTCGCACGCCAGTACCTGGTGCTGCGTGACCGCTCGCAGCTCGACGGCTACGAGAACCTGCGGGAGGGGTTTCTGAGAAGCGCGCGCCTGCTCCAGCATTCCCGGCTGGCCGAAAGCCAGCAGGCGCTGCTCACCGAGATGGTCAAGCAAGAGGCGGCCATTCACCGCCAGCTGAGGACGCTGCCTCCGGCCAACCCGGAGGCGACGGCCAAGGACCAGGAGGCACAGCAACTGCAGTGGATCGCCACGACGTTCGAGTCCTTGTCCCAGGGAGCACAGAAGCTGGTCATTCACAGCAACGAAGTCATCGACCGGGAAGTGGAAACGTTGCACAAGATGTCCCAGAAGGCCTACGAGATCATGATGCTGCAGATGCTGGCGCTGGTGCCCGTGGCGCTCTTCTTGGTGGTGGGTTTCCCCCTGCTCATCGTGCCCCCCATCCGGCAGCTCGCCCAGGGCATACGCACCCTGGGCGAGGGGCGGTTCGATCTGGAAATCCGAGTGGACGGCCCCCAAGACTTGCGCTACCTGGGTCAGCAGCTCGACTGGCTAAGGTTGCGGCTGATGGAGCTGGAAGAGCAGAAAAAAAAGTTCCTGAGCCACGTATCCCACGAGCTAAAGACGCCGCTCACGGCGCTGCGCGAGGGCTCCGACCTGTTGGCGGGCGAAGTGGTGGGCAAGCTCAATCCCGAGCAGAAGGAAATCGCCCGCATCCTGCGCCAGAGCAGCCTCCAGCTCGGCCGGCTGATCGAGGACCTGCTCGCCTACAGCGCGTCCCAGTTCCGGAAGGGAAAGCTCAACATCAAACAGGTTAAAATGAGCGACGTGGTGAAAAGCGTCGTCAATGATCACAAACTGGCGCTGCGCACCCGATCGATCCAGCTGGAACTCGACTGCGAGGCTGTCTATGTGTCGGGCGACGAAGAGAAGCTGCGCACCGTGGTGGACAACCTGGTTTCCAACGCCATCAAGTTCACGCCCGAGGGCGGCCGTGTGCGCATCGAACTTCGCCGCGACGATGCCGCGGCGGTGCTCGACGTGATCGACGAGGGGCCCGGCATTCCTCCCGAGGAGCGGGAGCGGGTGTTTGCCCCGTTTTTCCAGGGCCGCGCCCAGCAATCGGCAGCGGTCAAGGGCTCGGGGCTAGGGCTGTCCATCGTCAAGGAGCACGTACTGGCCCATGGCGGGCGGGTGGAAGTGGTGGACCGCGCCGCGCCGGGGGCCCATTTCCGCGTCACCTTGCCCCTCAATCCATGGGTCAGCACGTGAACCTGGGATCGCGGCTTTTCCTGTTGGCGGCGGTACTCGCTCTCACTGCAGGCTGCGCCGTGCCCCCGGTTGGCGAGGGCGCGCGACCGGAGCCAGTCATTCCCGGCCTCACCCGCCCGGTTAGCGACGTGGAGGCTTTGCTCGACTACTATGAGCGCTTGACGAAACTCCAGGGACAGGAGCTCGCCAAAGAGTACGAACGGGCCCGGCAGACCTACGCCAAGACCCGCAGCGAATACAACCGGCTCCAGCTCGCGCTCCACGGCGCACTGCCCGGCGCAGGCCCGGAAGATCAGGTCCAGAGCCTGAACCTCCTGGAGCCCCTCGTGAAGTCGAACGAACCGAGAAGCGGTGACCTGCGGCGGCTCGCTCTGCTGCTGCACGGCCTGATCCAGGAGCATCGTCGGCTTGCGGAAGGCTTGAACGCGGCCAGCCAGCGGGTCAAGGAAGAGCAAAAGCGCGCCGAGGATTTGCAGCAGAAGCTCGACGCCATCAAGAGCATCGAAAAGGCCCTGATCGAGCGCGAACAGCAGATGCGCAAGCAGCGATGACCACCGTTCCCCAGCGCATTCTGGTGGTAGACGACGATCCCGGCATCCTGCGGCTACTCACCCTGCGGCTGCAGTCGGCCGGCTACGCCGTCACCTCGGTGGAGAGCGCCGAAAAAGCGCTGTCGGCCATCGAGGCGGCCCGGCCCAATTTGGTGATCACCGACTTGCGCATGGGTGGCATGGACGGCATGGCCCTGTTCGATGCCTTGCATCGAGCGCACCCGACTCTGCCGGTGATCATTCTCACCGCCCACGGTACCATCCCCGATGCGGTGGCAGCCACCAAGCGCGGCGTGTTCGGCTACCTGACCAAGCCGTTTGAGGCCCAGGAGCTGCTGGAGCAGGTAGCGAAGGCACTTAGCGTTTCCGGCGGCGTTTCCGCCGGAACCTCTGCCCTGGGCGATCGCGAGTGGCGCAGCGACATCATCACCTGCAGCCCCTTGATGGAGGACCTGCTGGCCCAGGCTCGGCTGGTGGCGGCGGGAGACGCGAGCGTATTCATCCAGGGCGAGTCCGGTAGCGGCAAGGAACTGCTCGCCCGGGCCATCCACAAAGCGAGCGCCCGGGCCGAGGCCCCCTTCGTCGCGGTCAACTGCGGCGCCATTCCCGAGCAGCTCCTGGAGTCCGAACTGTTTGGCCACGTGAAAGGGGCCTTCACCGGCGCCACCCGCGACCACAGCGGACTGTTCCAAGCGGCCCACCAGGGTACCCTGTTCCTGGACGAAATCGGCGACATGCCCCTCACCCTGCAGGTGAAGCTCCTGCGGGTGCTGGAAGACAAGCAGGTGCGCCCGGTAGGGTCCACCCGCAGCGTTCCGGTGGACGTGCGCATCATCTCCGCCACCCATCGGGATCTGGAAGCCCTCAAGAACACGGGCAACTTTCGCCAGGATTTGTACTACCGGCTGAATGTGGTCTCCCTCACGGTGCCCTCCCTGGCGCAACGACGCGAAGATATCCCGCTCCTCGCCACCTACTTCCTGCATCGCCTGGCGAACAAGTATCACAAGGCGGTGACCGCCTTCGCTCCCGAAGCGATGGAGCTCCTCGCCCAGGCCCCCTGGCCCGGCAACGTACGGCAATTGCAGAATGTGGTGGAGCAGACCGTCGCTCTTGCCACCAGCCCCATCATTCCCGCCACGCTGGTGCAAAACGCCATTCAGCACGAACAGGATGAAATCACCTCCTTCGAAGTCGCGCGCACCCGTTTCGAACGGGAATATCTGGCGCGGCTGCTCAAGATCACTGGCGGCAACGTGAGCCAGGCGGCCAAGCTGGCGAAGCGCAACCGTACGGAGTTCTACAAGCTGTTGCAACGCCTGCAGCTCGATCCGGCGCTATTCAAGCGGCCCCGGGACTAAGCTGACTCCTCTGCGGCTCGGAGAGGGCAAAACCGTTTGTGTCGATGCCGTCGTTGCTCGGCGACTTTAAAAACATGCTCTAAGTCAGCGTGTTACAAGAGATTTGCGACTTAATTGTCGCCAATCGACGACAGTTCTCAGGCACCGCCCCACTCGACAAACCGGCCCATTCATAGCTAACTTGTTGATTGTCAAGACCATCTGTTCCCTGGCACGTCCTTTGCCATAGCTTCAAGGGTTCGCGCGCTCGTGCGAGGCACCCGCCAATGGAATCAGGGAGTACAAAACCATGGCCATCGACGTCCTGAACAGCAACTGGAAGGAAATCCGTGCCCACGCGAAACAATGGTGGGGCGAGCTGACCGAAGACGACCTGGATGAGGTGGAAGGCCGGCGCGACCGGCTGATCGATCTGCTGCAACAGCGCTACGGCCACACCCGCGAGGAGGCAGAGGTGGACGTGGAGCGCTTCCTGGTGCGGGCTAGCAGCTTCATTCGACCCAATCACTGAGAGAGGCAGCGCGGCTTCCGAGAAAAACAGACAAAGGGGGCAACATGGTAAACAACAACAGCAGCCTGCTTTACCCCTTAATGATCATCGCGGCGATGGCGGTGATCCTGTTTAGCATCGTGGGCATCGCCACCATGACGGGTCACCTGCCCGCGGCCTTCTCGGAAGTCCAGCCAGGGCAGGCGACAAGCGAGACGAAGGCAGCGGCGAAGCCCGACGCAACCAAGCCGGTCGCTGCCCCGAGGGCGGCGACGCCTGGACCCGTCGCGAGGACGAGCCCCTGTCCGGATTGTGGCGTGGTGGAGTCCATCACGGCTTCCGAGGTCAAGGGGCAGCCCTCCGGAGTCGGCATGGTGGCCGGCGGCGTCACCGGCGGGGTGATCGGCAACCAGATAGGCGGCGGCAGTGGCCGTACCATTGCCACCATCGTGGGCGCCGCGGGAGGCGCTTACGTGGGCAACGAGATCGAGAAGAACGTGAAGAAAACCACCGTCTACCGAATCACGGTGCGTATGGATGACGGTACCACCCGCACCCTGACCCAAGAGGCGCCGCCCGGATTCGGCATCGGCGAAAAGGTGCGTATCGTGGATGGCCGCCTCGTGGCAAGAGGCTGAAAAGGTTCAGGTCCAGCCAGCGCCCTCAAGGAACTCAAGACGAGCGAAAGGACTCCCAGCATCCAGAGGCCGCGCTTCGGCGAATACAAGGAACCCCCAAGTTGGCCCGCTATTCTCTCCTCCGGCGGGCTTTTTTTTTAAGTGTCGATGAACGACCGCGCGCCCCTTAACCTGGAAAACCCCCAATGAGACCCTCGCGCCTTTTCATTCTCGTGAACGCCGCCTTGCTCGGTGCTGGGTGCGCCGCGACTCCGCCGAGCCGCCCCAATGTGAACCTGTCCGGCTACCCACCGGCCTTTCAGGAAGGTTATGCCGACGGCTGCCACAGCGCCCGAGTCCTGATCGGCGTGCGCAAGGACGAAGCCCGTTTCAAGAAAGACAACCTCTACGCCCAAGGCTGGCGAGACGGCTACGACATTTGCAGTAAGCGCTGACTCCTTCCTCAGGCGCCTTTCCACCGCCGGGGCCGGCCAGGGGTACAATCCCGGTCCTGAAGGTGAAACCCATGAACGAAGGGCTCTACGCCATCGGGCTGTGCGCGGTGGCGGTCAACGCGGCCACGGGCGTACTGGAAGCCGGAAGAAAACCCATCGACCTTTTCGGTATGGTGGTAGTGGCGCTCGCTGCGGCCCTGGGCGGGGGAACGCTCCGGGACCTGCTGCTGGATCGCCCGGTGTTCTGGATCGTCGATCCCTCTTACCTTTGGGCCGCTGTGGCCGCGGGGCTTACCACCTTCGTCCTGGTGAGGCGCCTGCGGCTACCGCTCAACCTATTTCTGATTCCCGACGCCCTGGGGCTCGCCCTGTTCACCGTGCTCGGCACCCAGATCGCCCTCGGTATGGGGGCGGACGGCTTCGTGGCCAGCGTGATGGGGGTAATCACCGGCGTCTTTGGCGGGGTGCTGCGGGACGTCCTGTGCAATGAGGTGCCGCTGGTATTCGGCGGCGAGCTCTACGCGACCGCGGCATGGGCGGGCGCTCTGCTCTTGGTGGCCTTGAACCACTTCGGCGTGGCGCCCAATGCCTCCGCGGCCCTGGCCATCGCCGCCGTGCTGGCGCTGCGCCTGGCGGCGATCCGCTGGCGCATCCGCCTGCCCATCTTCGTCGCCAGGCGCTAGTGCGCCCCCGGGCCGCTTTGACGTGCGCCGGATCGCTACATCAAGTAAGCGCTCACGAATACGCCCACCATGGTGAAGGCGAGGGCGAGCTTCGCGACAGTGCCCAGCAGAAGCCCCACCCAGGTTCCGATGCCGGCGCGGGCGGCCCGGCGCCAGTCGCTGCGGGTGAGATATTCTCCGATCACTGCACCGACGAAGGGCCCCAGCAACAGCCCGGGCAGTCCGAAGAACACGCCCACCACGGTGCCCACGGCAGCCCCTGCCACTGCCCGGGGGCTCGCGCCAACCCGCTCCGCGCCCAAAGCACTCGCCACCAGGTCCACGGCAACGGCGACCAGGGTGAGCAGGGCCAGTCCGATCACGGTGATGGTGCTCACATGCTGGAAGCCGTCCATCCAGGCGGCGAACAACAAGGCGGCAAAGATCAGGGGAACCCCCGGCAGCCCGGGGAGCACGGTGCCAAGAAGGCCCGTCAGCACCAGGGCGGTCACGAGCAGCCAGAGCCAGACGTTCACCGCAGGAGGTCCCGACGCATGGGGCCACGCTGAATCCTGTCGCAGAAAATCACCACCCGAATGGATAGCCCCAAGGATAGAGACCGAAACCGATCCCGTAGGACCCCCCCGGGTGCCACGGCCCGTGGTGACGGCCTAGCCAGAGATGAGTGCCCCAATAATCCTGCCAGATCCGCCGATACGCGTCGGCCCGCGCTTCCGCCTCACGGCGCGCCCGCTCTGCCGCTTGGAAACGGCGCTCTTCCTGGAGGATACCCTCGGCGCGCCGGCGCCACTCGGCGGCTTGCCCCGGATCCCGAGCAACGCCGAGACCTTCTTCGTAGATCTTCGCGAGCCGCTCCTGGGCTTCGAGCAATCCCGCTTCGGCGGCACGGCGGTACCAGCTCAATGCCTGCGCCATGTCCCCCACCTGCTCCTTGAGGCGGGCAAGGGCGAGGGCCGCGTTGGGATGCCCCTGCTGCGCGGCGCGCTCGTACCAGTGAGCCGCCCGTTGCGGGTCGAGCGGGGCGCCGCGGCCCTGCGCGTACATCTCGCCCACGGCAAACTGGGCCGCCTCATCGCCCAATACCGCTGCCCGCTCCTTCCACTCCAGCGCCCGTGCCGAATCCGGCGCCACGCCACGCCCTCGGGCGTAGAGCTCTCCCAGCAGCCAGGCAGCGCGGGCGTCGCCCTGCTGCGCCTGCGCGGCAAACCCGCGTTCCGCCGCAGCGTAGTCTCCGTCCAGATAAGCACGCCAGGCGTCTTCAAAGGCCGCCCACGCCGGCGCCGCGATCACGAATCCCGCGGCGAAAAATAGCGCTTTCGCGCCCATCACCTTCGGCTCCCGTTCATCCCACTTTCAGCCGCATGCCTGGTAGCAGTGCCCAACGGCGTTTCCAGTCTAACACAGGCATAACCGCCTGCCTGTCCGATTCCCGCACCTTTGGCTTCGCGCATGGCTGCGCCGACGGCAAATGCGGCCTGCTTGCGCCTCTCTCGACGGCATGGCCGCTGCACTCTAATCTTCGGATGAAAGGATCGCTTCCAGGAACTGGCGGGTGCGCGGCTTTCGGGGATCGCGAAAGATTCGCTGCGGCGGGCCGTCCTCTAGGACGCGGCCTTGATCGAAGAACAGCACCCGGTCGGAGGAGCGCTCGGCGAATTTCATGTGGTGGGTGACGATCAGCATGGTCATGCGCCCTGTCCGGGCGAGCTCCTCCAGGAGCCGCAGGATTCCGCCCACCAACTCGGGATCAAGGGCCGAGGTAATCTCGTCGAACAGCACGATCTCGGGCTCCATCGCCAGGGCCCGGGCGATCGCGACGCGCTGCTTTTGGCCACCGGAGAGCTCCGCCGGGTAGGCGTTGCGCTTGTCAGCAAGGCCCACCCGTTCTAGCTGGGCGATCCCTAAGGCTTGGGCCTCAGCGCGGCCGAGCCCCCGCACCCGCATCGGCGCTTCGATCACGTTAGCGAGCGCCGTCATGTGGGGAAACAGGTTGAAGTGCTGGAATACCATGCCCACCTTGCCCCGCAGGCGCCGCACATGACCCTCGTCGGCCGGCACTTCGCGGCCGTTGTGCACCATGGTCCACAACGGCTCGCCGGCGATCTCGATGCGCCCCACATCGGGCTTGTCCAGCGTCATCAACAGCCGCAGCAGGGTGGATTTACCCGATCCGCTGGGGCCGATGATGGCCACCGTCTGGCCCGCGGGGATCTCCAGGTCCACGCCCCGCAGCACCTCCAGTTCCCCGTAGCGCTTGCGCACGCCCTCGAGGCGAACCGCCGGCCTCATCCCGTCCTTCCTAGAGCGACGGCAAGTCGCCGTTCCAGGGCGCGTATCCCCGCCGCTGCGACGAGGCTTATCGCTAGGAACAGCATGCCCACCAAGGTAAGCGGCTCCGTATAGCGGAATGTCTCGGCGCCGATCATCTTGGCGCTTTGCAATAGCTCCAGCACGGTGATGGCAGAAAGCAGTGGGGTGTCCTTGAACATGGCGATGAGGTAGTTGCCCAAGGCCGGCACCACCGGCGGAATTGCTTGGGGGATCACGATCCGGATGTAGGTTTGCATCCGGTTCATGTTTAGCGCCGCTGCCGCTTCCCATTGGCCTCGGGACACCCCGTCGAGCCCAGCCCGGTAGACCTCGGAACAATAGGTACCGTAGTGCAGGCCGAGGGCGAGCACCCCAGAGGTGAAGGCCGAGAGCTGCACGCCAAGGGCGGGCAGCCCATAGAACAAGAAATAAATCTGCACCAGCAGGGGTGTGCTGCGCACGAATTCCACGAAACCGGCAACGGGTGCTCGCACCAGTGGCCAGCGCGAGCGCCGGGCGATCGCCAGAAGCAGCCCGAGCGTGAGGGCAATCAGCATACCCCCGAGGGTCGCCTGGACCGTGACCGCCAATGCCCGGGCGAGCTGGGGCAAGATTTCCAGGGCGAAGGCCCAGTCGAAGATCACCGCACGCCTCCCCGCTCGAGGCCCCGAGAGAGGAGCGCCTCGAGCCCGCGCATGAGGGCGGTGAGCATCAGTGCCGTGCCGAAGTACATCACCAGCACCAGGGTGAAGATCGTCTCGGTCTTCAGCGTCTCAGAGCGCAGCGTCTGGGCGCGGAAGGTGAGATCGGTGAGGGTGATCAAGGACACCAGCGCCGTGTTCTTAAGCAGCTCGATCAGAAGGTTACCGGCCGGGGGCAGCATGGCGGGAAGCGCCTGAGGCAGGACTACCCGTCTCATGGTCTGCCAGGCAGTGAGGTTCAACGTCAGCGCCGCTTCCCACTGACCCCGGGGCACTGCCAGTATGGCGCCCCGCACGATCTCGGCGCCGTACGCTCCGGTATTGAGGCCCAGGACTAGAACTCCGACTGCGATGGCGGAGAGATTCAGCCCGAAGAGGGGCAGCACGAAATAGAACCAGAAGAGCTGCACCAGGGCGGAGCTGCCGCGAAACACTTCCACGTATGCGGTGGCCGGCCAGCGCACAGCCCGCCAAGGGGCGAGCCGCGCCAGTCCGGCAGCTATGGCGACGGGCAGCGCGAGCAGCGCTGCGCCCGTGGTGAGTCGCAGCGTCACCGCGAACCCATCTAGCAGAGGCGGAACCAGGTACAACACCGTTTCTGCCCTGCTCCGCGGGTATGGCAGCGCCAACCTAGCCGCGGCACAGCGCCTCCGCCGCAACCTTCCCCGGGAGCTCCGCTTCCGTGAAGCCGAAACGCGCAATCAATCGCAGATGCTCCTCGGTGCCAATGAAAGCATCGAGCTCGCGATTGAACGCCTCGATCAGATCCTGGTCGCTCTGGCGGAATCCGAAACCGCCGTAGCCAATGACTGGCTTGCCGTTGATCACCGGCTGGCGAAACGGCCGGGCCCGTTCGACCCAGGTGTTCCCCACCTGGGTCTTGGACAGCAGGTCCCGTACGGTGAGGGCCGTCGCCGCGTAAGCGTGCACGCGCCCAGCCTCGACCCCCGCCAGGGCATTGGCCGCGCTGGGGAAGACGACGATGCGCTCGTCTGGTATGCCCAACGCGCGCGCGTATTCGCGCTCGGCTGCGCCTGCCACCACACCGAGCTTCGCCTGCGGGTGGCGCGCCACGTCCTCATAGCCGTGCAACCCAAGAGGATTTCCCCGCCGGACAATGAGCGCCTGTCCGACGGCATAGGTCGGGTTGGAGAAAGCAATGCGCTTGCAGCGGCGCGGCAGAATGTACATGCCGGCGGCGATCAGATCGAACCGCCCGGCCTGCAATCCCGGAATCAAAGACCCGAACTCGGTGAGCACGCCTTCTACCTTCCTTATCCCTAAGCGGCGCAGCACGACCCGCGCCACCTCCGGGGCCTCACCAGTCACCCGGTTGCGCTGAGTGTCGAGATAGGCGAAGGGCGCTTCATCCGCGAAACCGATGCGTATGCTCCCCTCGCGGCGGGCCCGCTCCAAGGTGGAACCATCGTCCAGTGCAAGGGGATCCGTGCAACCGATCAGCAGCGAGACCGCCGCGGTGGCCGCCACCAACGCGCGCGCCATCCACACCCTGCTTTGGTTTCCCCGTCTCGCGGGTTTTGTCATGCGCTGCTCTTGACCGTCTCCGGAGTTACCGGCTCGATGGGCGAAAAGTCGCTACGGGTGGCAACGAACTCGGGCCGGGGAGCGAGACCGTGCAGCGGAGCGCCCAGCGTGTTCTCCACGCTGTTGTAGACGAAGAAAAGGTTGCTGCGTGGCCTGGGAGTGATGTTGCTGTTAGAGCCGTGCATGGCGTTACAGTCGAAAAACACCACCGATCCGGCTGGAGCCTTCATCGACTCGATCCCGCCTCGATCCACCAGGAAGCGCAGGCTGGCCTCGTCCGGAACGCCGTACTCTTGCTTCCTGAGAGAGTACTTGTAGTGCTCGCCGGGCGTCTCGCCCACACACCGGATATAGTGCATGTGGGAGCCGGGAATGATCATGAGCGGGCCGTTGTGTTCGTCGTTGTCCGTGAGCAGGATCGAGCAAGAGACCGCCCGCATGCGCGGCATGCCGTCTTCCACATGCCAGGTCTCGAAGTCACTGTGCCAGTAAAACTCCTTGCCCTTGAAGCCCGGCTTGCGGTTGGCTCGGGATTGATGGATGTAGACTTCGCTACCCAGGATCTGCCGGGCGATGTTCACCAGCCGGATGTCGCGCGCGAGCCGATCGAGCACAGGGCTCAGGCGATGCACCATGAAGACTGAGCGCACCTCGCCGCCGCCCGGCTCGGCGATCACTTCGTCGTAGCCCTCGAGCTTCGGATCGTGGGCAAGCCGCTCCACTTCCCTCAGCATTCGCCCCACCTCCTCCGGACTGAAGAGCTGTTTTAGGACAATGAAACCCTTCTGGGCATAGCGGGCAAGCTGGTGTTGAGACAGGTCCGCCGGTCCTACTTCCTTCCAGCCCTGATAGACCACGGGATCCTGGCGCAGGATAATCGCCGCCTCGTTGTCGCAGCGCGATTTATAGACATCGGTTAGGGTAAGCATGATCTCAACGACCTCCAATGGCAGGTACAGAAGCAGCGCGGCCGGCCACAGTTCGTGGGTCTTTTGTCCCCCGCGTCCGTTCCTCAGCCGGACGCCGCCTATTCAATGATCGGATAGGCGCCCTCGTCGTCGTGCATCTCAGCGCCGGTGAGGGGTGGATTGAACACGCACACCAGGCGCATGTCGGTGCGGGCGCGAAGGACGTGCTTGTCATGCCGGTCTAGGGCGTACACGGTTCCTGGCGTGATGGTGTAGACCGCGCCGTCTGCCAGCGTCTCCACTTCGCCCTCTCCCCCCACGCAGAACACCGCCTCCAGGTGATGGCGATACCACATGGGGGTCTCGGTGCCGGCACGGATGGTGGTCTCGTGTAGCGAGAAACCCATGCCGTCCTGCTTGAGCAGTAACCTGCGACTCACCCAGTTGGGTGTGTGCACGTCGCGCTCGGTACCAAGCACGTCGGATACCTTGCGCACAATCATCGGCTGCCTCCCGCCGCCTTCTTCAGGGTGCGAACATTGGAGCTGGTGACGAGCCCCACGTCCAGCGCCGCGGCCACGCATTGCTCGAGCAGATACAACCCGTCCGCCAGCAGTTCGTCGTCGATGGTGAGCGGCGGAAGCAGCTTGATCACATCGTCCTCGGCCCCCGAGGTCTCCGCAATCATGCCACGCTTGAACGCCATCGCCGTGATCCGCTGGGGCAACCCGGGAACCCGCGAAGCCAGTCCCTGGATCATCCCCCGACCCCGGACCTCGAACTGGCCACTGGGGTAGGCATCGGCGATGTGCTCGAGCCATAGGCGCATGATCTTGCCCTTGCGTTCCACCTCTCGGGTGAGGTCGCCGGTGCTCCAATAGCGCAGTAGCGCTTCCCGAGCAGTGACGAAGGCCAGGTTGTTGCCGCGGAACGTGCCGTTATGGGCGCTCGGGCGCCACACATCCAGCTCGGGCTTCATGAGCACCAGGGACATGGGCAGCCCGAAGCCCGAGAGGGACTTGGACAGGGTGACGATGTCAGGGCTCACCCCGGAGCCCTCGAAGCTGAAGAAGGTCCCGGTACGCCCGCACCCCACCTGGATATCGTCCACGATCAGCAATACGTCGTGGCGCCGACATACGTGCTCCAGACGCCGCAGCCACTCGAAGCGGGCTACGTTCACACCGCCCTCACCCTGCACCGACTCCACGATCACCGCGGCGGGAACATCGATGCCGCTCGACTTGTCCGCCAGCAGCCGGTCGAGCAGTTCCGTAGTATCGACCCCGTCGATGTAGCCGTCGTAGGGCATGAACTGCACGTTGGGCAGCGGCTGGCCCGCAGCGCAGCGGAACTTCTCATTGCCGGTCGTCGCCAGGGATCCGCCGGTGACTCCATGAAAAGCGTTGGTGAAGGCGATGATGCCGGTACGGCCTTTCGCCTGACGCGCGAGCTTGAGGGCCGCCTCGACCGCGTTGGTCCCCGTCGGCCCGGGGAACTGGACCTTGTAGCGCATGCTCCGCGGGTGCAGGATCACGCGTTCGAAAGTCTCCAGAAACTCCTTTTTTGCGGCCGTGGCCATGTCGAGGCCATGGACCACACCGTCGCGTTCCAGGTAATCGAGCAGCCGCGCCTTCATGCCAGGCTCGTTGTGACCGTAGTTGAGCGTTCCCGCTCCGGCAAAGAAATCGATGTAACGGTTGCCGTCCTTGTCCCACAGGGTGGCGCCTTGGGCCTTGGTGAAGATCACGGGGAACGAACGGACGTAGCCTCGCACCTCCGATTCCAGTTGATCAAAAATCCTCAGATTCATGACATCCTCCTTTTTCGGCTGGCTTGCGGATCGGACCGATCACGAGTAAGCGCTCTTCTTCGTGATGCTCGGTCCCGAACATTCGCGGCGTGAACAAAGGACGTTCTTCGATCCGCGCACCGAGGGCCCGGGCGAGGGCAGCAAACATGGCCCGCGATGCTCCGTTGCCGGGCGAAACCGTGGTTTCGATCCAGCTGATACGGGAAAGGGCTCTTCTTGCCAGCAGCGCGAAGAGCATGCGCTTGCCGAGGCCCTGGCCGCGAACGTCCGGATGCACCGCCACCTGCCAGATGAACAGGCTGTCTTGCCGACGTGGTGTGAAGTAAGCAGAGACAAACCCGACCGCCCGCCCTTTCTTGAGCGCCAAGACGCAGGTGTCAGCGAAATGGTGGGCCAGCAGCAGGTAAGCGTAAGTGGAATTGACATCGAGGGGCGGGCAGGCGTGGATGAGGGCTCGGATGTCGCTGCCGCGCTCGATGGTGGGTTCGGTCAGTTGGATGGATGGCCCCCCGGCTAAGGAATATTCCGCACTAATCGCGATAAGCCTATCTCCTCGACTATGCTATCTGAATGATTCGATGCGCCGTGCCGCGGGTTCGAGACCCGCCTCGGCGCGGTGCCATTCATGGCCGGCTGAGGGGCCCGGTCTCGAGAATCGGTGCGGAGTCGATGTGCTGGGCCTCCATGAGCTGCACCACGCGCTCCAACGCCAAGGCTATGGCGGCCTGCTCCAGTTCCGGCAGGCGATTGAGACCTTGGGCCAATCGCTCCTGCAGCGGCGAGGGCGCCTGGGCGGCGAGGGCCGCGCCCCGTTCGGTCGCGCTCACCCGCACGATGCGCCGGTCCTGCACCCCGCGACTGCGGGTGACTAGACCTTTTTCCTCCAGCCGATCCAGGATGCCCACGACCGTGCTCGGGGAAAGATGCACTTCCTTGGCCAGCGCGGTGGCGGTCATCGGCCCGCCGTTCACGACCGCGAGCAGGCATACGAGCTGGGGCGCGGTGATATCACTCTGGGATTCCAACTGCTTGGAGTACAAGTCCACGCAGCGGATGATGCGCCGGATGGCGCGCAAGACGCGCAAATCGTAGCGCACACCTGTCCGGCCCTCGTCTACCTCCGGGACCGCCTCGAGCCGAGGGGAAGAGACGGCGCCGGAGGCCGTCTCCTCGACGAGGGGGAGCGGCTCGTGCCTGGGATCGGCGCAGCTTACCATGCCAGCTCTTCCCGCGAGATTGCGACAGGAATTATTGTAAGCATAATTATTTTTCATGAAATTATTTCAATCATAATTAATTTTAGAGACTTGTCAAGCTCCACGTCGTCCGAAAAGGATGCGGAGGGGAGATGGGTGAGCCTGTTGGGGTTGCCCCCCTCGCCGGCGTAGCCCGCCGGTGGGGGGTACGTGGGGTCCATCCCCGCAAGGACTTAGGGCCAGCCGGATGCTCAAGCGGCGCGCGTCCTGGGACCTCTCAAACCGCTTTGGTCGGCGGCTCGCCTGCTAGCTGCCTGAGGAGGTGGGATTCCCGCTTGTAGAACCCCTCCGTGTGGAAGGTCTCCGGCAGCCGGTAGAGCTCGTAGTCCAGGTGATGGCACAACTCGTGCAGCACCGTGCGCAGGAAGGTGCGAAACTTCACCACTTGCCTGCGCTGGGCCGTGCGCATCCAAACGGAGATCTTGGGCAGCGCCCCGTCCCCGCTGGGTTCGTACAGCCCGTGGAGCTCGCCCCCAGCCACTTGAGGCCGGGTCTTGTACACCTTGATGCGTACCGGGGGCACGCCCAGCCGCCGGACCAACTCGTCCAGCAACCGCTGGCAGGCGATCTCGGTGGCGCCGGGATGCTCGGCGGCCAGGGCTTGAGCGATGAGCTCCACCAGGGGGCGCAAGTCTTCCACGCCCGGCACGGGCACCGCCTCGATGCGGTCGCTGGCGTCGTAGATGCGCTTACGGCGGGGGCTCAGGCGGTCGTAGAAAGCGAACGGCATGGCTGCGGTTCGAAAAGCCGAGGCGATTCTAGCCGCCCCCATGCCGGGGCGGAAGGCGGCAGGACCGAGCCCGGAACGATGGCGCCTGAGCAGGGAGAAAAAATCCGAAGGGCAGCCGATGAGCACGGGGAGAAAAACATCGGAGCGCTTTCCCGAGCCCCGGAAAGGAGTGCCTACAACGCTTTTTCGGGCACTCCCCCCATGGCCCCCCGAAACCCGTCTGTTTCTATCACGGGCAGGGGGATCGCCGCCAGCGGATCGGATCGTGTGGTGGTGCGCTGCCTTCCCCTTCCTCCCCCGGCGATGGGGTAGAGAAAAAACCAATGAAACCCCAACTCGCGCCGACGCGCTGAAAAAGGGTCCCGACGGGGTGGAGAAAGGCCCCTCTGGCGAACGGCCGAAGCCCCTGGCTGCCCTCTTTCCGCATTAGAATGCCAAAGCCAAGCCGGGCGGTGCCTCTCTCTGCGTCCATGACCGAACCCAGCGATTTCTTCAACCCCTATCGTCATCAGTTCGTACGCGTGGCGGTGGCCGTGCCCGAAGTCCGGGTGGCGGATCCGGACTTCAACGCCGCCCAGACGATCACCCTCATGGGCCGGGCGGCGGAAGAACGCGCGGCGCTCGTGGTCTTTCCCGAGCTGGGCTTGTCTGCCTACTCCTGTGAGGACTTATTCCACCAGCAGGCCCTGCTTCTAGGCTGCCGCGAGGCCCTGGCCCGGGTGCTCCAGGAGACAGCGCAGCTTCCCTTGCTCGCCGCGGTGGGGTTGCCCTTGGAAATCGACGGGCGGCTCTATAACTGCGCTGCTCTGATCCACCGGGGGCGAGTACTGGGGATTGTGCCCAAGACCTACCTGCCCAACTACCGGGAATTCTACGAGCGGCGCCAGTTCACCCCGGGCGAGTGTGCCACACGGGACCGGATCACTCTCTGGGGTCAAGAAATCCCCTTCGGAGCCCGACTCCTGTTCCAGGCCGAGGACCAGCCGCACCTGGTGGTCCACGCCGAGATCTGTGAGGACCTGTGGGTACCCGTGCCTCCCTCGTCCTATGCGGCGCTCGCCGGCGCCACGGTGCTCGTGAACCTCTCCGCTTCGAACGCCACTCTGGGCAAGGACGATTACCGCCGGCAGCTGGTGGCCAACCAGTCCGGCCGCTGCCTGGCCGCGTATCTCTACTCAGCCTGCGGGCCGGGGGAGTCTACCACCGACCTCGCCTGGGACGCCCACGCTCTCATCTACGAGAATGGCTCCCGGCTCGCCGAGTCCGAGCGCTTCGCCTACCGGGCTCAGCTCGTCGCCGCCGACATCGACCTGGAACGACTCGTCCAGGACCGCCTGCGCCAAGGCACCTTCGCCGACTCGGCTCGGAGCCATCGGGAAGCAGTGGCGGCTTTCCGCACCGTGTCCTTCCGGCTGGAAGTCCCCGTCCGGGGATTTTTACCCCTGAAGCGCCCGTTAGAGCGCTTCCCCTACGTGCCCGCCGATCCCGCGCGGCGGGACGAGCGCTGCCGGGAGGTCTACGAGATCCAGGTTCAGGGGTTGGTGACGCGCCTCAAGACCACCGGCATCGACAAGGTGGTGATCGGCGTCTCCGGGGGGCTCGACTCCACCCAAGCCCTGCTGGTATGCGCCCGGGCCATGGACGTGCTCAATCTTCCCCGCACCCACATCCTTGCCTATAGCCTACCCGGGTTCGCCACTTCCTCGCGCACCCGCCGCCAAGCCCAGCAGTTGATGGCGGCCTTGGGGACGAGCGCCCGGGAACTCGACATCCGTCCAGCCGCAGAGGCCATGCTGCGCGCGATCGGGCATCCCCACCGGGAGGACAGGCCGGTGTTCGACGTCACCTTCGAGAACGTGCAGGCGGGCGAGCGCACGAGCCATCTGTTCCGCCTCGCCAATCTGCACGGCGCCCTGGTGGTGGGCACCAGCGACCTCTCGGAGCTGGCCTTGGGCTGGTGCACCTACGGGGTGGGGGATCACATGGCCCACTACCACGTGAACGCAAGCGTGCCCAAGACCTTGATCCAGTACCTAATCCGCTGGGTCGCAGCCACGGGCCGCTTCGGCCCCGAGGCAAGCCAGGTCCTCATGGAGGTGCTGGAGACCGAAATCAGCCCGGAGCTGGTGCCAAGCCCCAGCGGCGACCAGCCCGGGCAGCGCACCGAAGCGATCGTCGGGCCTTACGAGCTGACCGATTTCTTCCTTTACTACGTGTTGCGCTTCGGCTATTGCCCGGAGAAGGTGGCCTATCTGGCCTGGTGCGCCTGGCACACCCCGGCAACTGGCGCCTGGCCCGACATTCCTGAAGCAAAACGCCACCAGTACACCATCGCTGAAATCAAGCGCTGGCTCGGAGTGTTCCTGGACCGCTTTTTCCGCCTGAGCCAGTACAAGCGCAGCGCCCTGCCCAACGCCCCCAAGGTGGGTTCTGGTGGCTCCCTCTCCCCCCGGGGCGACTGGCGTGCGCCCAGCGACGCACAGGCCCGGGCTTGGCTTGCCCGTCTCAGCGCCATCCCCGATCGGGAAAGCCCGCCCCGGGACCGGGCTTGACCGGCCTTTCCGCAGGATTCAAGAATGAACTGGCCTTCGCCTCCCCCAGGCTGATCGGTTGAAGGACTCCTTCATCGAATTGGACGGTGCCCTGGTGGGCGCCCTCACCCAGCGGCCCACCCACGTGGCGATTTATTTCCCCCGGGTGCCCCTGTATCTGCGAGGGCGCGGCGCGGGCGAAGTCACCCCCAGGGTGGAAGCCGAGCTCCGCCTGTGGGGCGCCACGGTGGAACAGGCGCCACGTCGGCTGCCGCGGCGGCTTTCGAAATGGGAAATCCGCTGCCGTGGCACCGCTCTGGCCAAGGGGTTGCCCTTGGGGTTCGCCGTCTCGGGCCGCGTACATCTGATGATCGAATTCGACCGGGACCAGACGCTGGCGGTAAGCGCCACCCGAGCGAGCCTCCGTATCTTGAAGCGGGTTTCCCAGCTCGCGCCACCCTCGACCCGAACCCGGGCGCGAGAACGCCGCCGTCTCCGTCCGAGCTCGGCGCGGCGGCGGCTCACCAATCCCTGAAGGTCCCGCACGCACCCCCCGATCGGCCCTGCCCACGGCCACGCCATGGCCGTCTTCACAAATAATTTCTAGGAATAAACTTTTAGCTTCAAATTTCTTTGAAGATATATGTCTTTCGAATAGGATAAATGCAGTTAATGAATCCATAAAATTATCTTGGCTATCTCCCATGAACGGCTTCGATCCCTCGATCTCCCTGGCGGGACTCCTGGTGGGGGTGCTGGTGGGCTTGACCGGCATCGGCGGCGGCGCCCTGATGACCCCCCTGCTCATTCTCGTGCTGGGGGTGGCGCCCGCTGCTGCGGTGGGCACCGATCTTCTCTACGCCGCCCTCACCAAGCTGAGCGCCACCCGGTGGAATCACCGGGAGCGGGCGGTGGACTGGCGCACCGTGGGGTGGCTTGCCCTCGGCAGTCTCCCCGCCAGCCTTCTGGCGCTCGCCTGGCTGGGGCAAGTCGCCCGCCTCGAGGGACTGGAGGGAGCGATTCGCGCCGTCCTCGCCGTGGCCCTCGCCCTCACCGGTCTCGCCCTCCTTTTCGGACGGCGGGCCCAGGCCCTGGCAGTCCGCGTCCGGCTCGTAGAGCGCCTCGGGGGAGAGGTTCCAACGACTATCGTCATGGGGGCGGCCATGGGTGTGCTGGTCACCGTGTCATCGGTGGGTGCCGGCGCCTTGGGGGTGGCCTTCCTTTCCGTCGTGTACCCCGCCTGGGCGGCGCGACGCATCGTGGCTACCGACATCGCCCATGCCGTACCCCTGACCCTGGTGGCCGGCCTCGGCCATATGGCCCTGGGCACGGTGCAGTGGGGGCTGCTCGCGGGCCTGCTCCTCGGGTCGATCCCCGGTGTCTGGCTAGGCACCCGGCTCTGCGGGGCGCTGCCGGAAGCGGTATTGCGCCGGCTCATGGGGGCGGCCCTGATGGCGGTCGCCGGCAAGCTCGCCGTGTAAGTAAGGGGGGAAAACCCATGGACCAGTCCACCCTTTCCCGCCGTGGTGCGCACTCGGGGCTGCTGGCGCACAAGCTCCCGCGGCTGGAGAATATGGTGCGGGAGATCGCTCGAGATTTCAGTCCTGCGGCTCTTGCCTCCAGCCTGGGCGCCGAGGACATGGTGTTGACCGACGCCGTCCTGCGTCTCGGCGTCGAGGTCGAGATTTTCACTCTGAACACCGGCAAGCTCCACCCGGAGACGCTGGCGCTGATGGACGCGGTCGAAAGCCGCTACCGCTATCGCATCCGCACTTTCGAACCCGATCCCCGGACCGTGCAAGCGTTCCTCGAGGCCCACGGCGAGGAGGGCATCTATCGCAGCCTCACGGCACGCAAGCGCTGCTGCGAAATTCGCAAGCTCGCGCCCCTTCGGCTCGCCCTGAAAGGAAAGCGGGCCTGGATCACGGGACTGCGCCGAGAGCAGTCCGTCACCCGGGCCGATATCCAGGAGCGGGAAATCGATGCCCAACACGGGCTCGCCAAATTCAACCCCCTCGCCCATTGGAGCGAGGAAGAGGTGTGGGATTACCTGCGGGCTTTCGACGTCCCCTACAACCTCCTCCACGACCAGGGCTTCCGCAGCATCGGTTGCGCACCGTGCACCCGGCCGGTCGCGCCGGGGGAAGACCCGCGGGCAGGCCGCTGGTGGTGGGAAGCGCCTGCTAGCCGGGAATGCGGCCTGCATGTGGCGCCCGACGGAAAGCTTGTTCGATCGAAACAGGTGCAACCATGAACGATGCCTTTCACCCGCACAGCTCGACTCGCGTTCCCAGAAAGGTCGGGGACCCCCTCGACTGGCTCGAGGCGGAGGCGGTCTTCGTCCTGCGGGAAGCCGCCGCGGAGTGCGCCAATGCCGCGTTGCTTTTCTCTGGTGGCAAGGATTCAGTGGTGTTGTTCCGGCTGGCCCAGAAGGCCTTCTACCCCGGCAGCCTGCCTTTTCCTCTCCTGCACATCGACACCGGGCACAACTTTCCTGAAGTGCTGGCATTCCGCGACCGACTCGTTCGGGGAACAGGCGTGCGACTCATCGTGCGCTCGGTGGAGGATTCCATCCGCCGGGGCACGGTGCGCCTGCGTGCCGAGGACGAATCGAGAAACGCCGCCCAGACGATCACCCTGCTGGAAGCGGTGCGGGAGTTCGGCTTCGACGCCTTGATCGGCGGAGCCCGCCGCGACGAGGAAAAGGCTCGGGCCAAGGAGCGGGTGTTCTCCTTCCGGGACCGCTTCGGCCAGTGGGATCCGAAGCGCCAGCGGCCGGAGCTGTGGACGCTCTACAACCCGCGGGTGCTGGAAGGAGAGCACCTGCGGGTGTTTCCCTTGAGCGACTGGACCGAGCTGGACGTGTGGCAATACATCGCCCGGGAAAGCCTCGCCCTGCCGTCCCTCTATTTTGCCCACCGGCGCGCGGTTGTGCGCCATCGCGGCCTGCTCGTGCCGGTGACGCCGCTGCGACCGCCTCGGGACGGGGAAGTGGTGGAAGAGCTCTCGGTGCGTTTCAGAACCGTGGGGGACATGAGCTGCACCTGCCCAGTGGAATCCTTCGCCATGACGGTAGAAGAGGTGATCGAGGAGACCCGAAGGACAGCGGTCACGGAACGGGGAGCCACGCGGCTCGACGACCATACGGCGGAGGCTTCCATGGAGCGGCGGAAACGGGAAGGCTATTTCTGAGGAGCGTGCCATGATCACACCGGCAGAGATCATTCCGCTCAGGCGAGACAGCGCCCTCAACCCCGAACGCGGCGTGCTGCGTTTCATGACCGCGGGAGATGTGGACGACGGCAAGAGCACTTTAATCGGGCGACTCCTCCTCGAGACCGGCAGCCTCTACAGCGACCAGCTGGCGGCTCTGGAGTGCGCCTCCCGGCGCCGGGGACAGGCGGCGATCGATTTGTCCCTGCTCACCGACGGGCTGGAGGCCGAGCGGGAACAGGGTATCACTATCGACGTCGCTTACCGCTATTTCAGCCATGGCGCGCGCAAGTACATTATCGCCGACGCCCCCGGGCACGAGGAGTACACCCGCAACATGGCCACCGCCGCAAGCCGCGCCGAGGTGGCGGTCCTCCTGGTGGACGCGACCAAGGGTGTCACGCGCCAGAGCGCCCGACACTTCACCCTGGCACGGTTGCTGGGAGTGCGCCACTTCATCGTGGCCATCAACAAGATGGATCTGATGGCTTTCAGCCGCCAAGCGTTCGTCGAGCGAGCCCGGGAAGTGGCGTGCCTTGCCGGGAAGCTTGGACTCGTCGATATCATTAGCGTCCCCGTCTCGGCGACCGCCGGTGAGCATGTGGCGGCACGCCGGGGCGCCATGCCCTGGTATGAGGGCCCCACGGTGCTAGAGGCACTGGAGCGGCTGAGCCCTGCGCGCGACCTGCAATCCCAGCCCTTGCGCTTTTTCGTGCAACTGGTGGGCCGGCCGCTACAACCGGGGCAGGGCCGGCGGCTCATGGGGCGCGTGGAGTCAGGAACGGTGGCGCCCGGCATGGAGGTCGGGATCTACCCCGGTGGGCGCTCGGCGCGAGTGCGCGCCGTACTCGGCCTGGACGGCCCGGTGGAGCGCGCCCACGCCGGCGATGCAGTTACCCTGATGCTGGACCGGGCGCTGGACGTCTCCCGAGGTAGCCTGATGGCGAGTCCGCAATCCCCGCCCACGGTCAACAGCGTGGCACAAGCAACTTTGTGCTGGTTCGATCCCGAGCCCCTGCGCACGGGACAACCCTACGCGCTCAAGCTGGGAACGCGCACCGTCAAGGCTCAGGTGCTGGACATCGAATCGTGCCTGGACATGGACACCTTGGCGTACGTGCCCGCCGGCACGACATTACAAACCAATGACATCGCCCGGGCGACACTTCTCTTCCAGGAGCCCCTCGCCTTCGACCCGTACACCCGCGGCCGGAGCACTGGAAGCTTCATCCTGATCGATGAATGGAGCGCCCGTACCGTGGCCGCGGGAATGCTGCTGGATGCAGCAGAACCCAGCCACAACGACTGGGCGGCGTAGAGACTTACAAACCCCGCAAGCCGCTGCGTTCCAGGACCTCCAGGGCCCATCAGGCAGGCAAATAATCGGGATCATACTCGAGCGCCCGCTCGAACGCCCGCCGCGCCTCTTCGATTCGTCCCTGGGCGAGCCACACCCGCCCCAGGTTGAAGTGGGGGAACTGGTAGCAGCAGTAACGCTTGGCCTTGGTTGCTTTTTCCAGCCAGGGAACCGCTTCCTCCGGCCGCCCCAGGTCGATGAGATAAACTCCGATGTCGTTGTACGGGTTGCCGAAGTCTGGATCGAGCCGGATCGCGATTTCGCACTGGGCGATGGCTTCCTCGAGCCTGCCGAGATGGCTCAGCGACCAGCCGAGAAAGGTATGGGCCTCGGCGGTGGGATGCAGAGAAATGGACTCGCGGAAGCGCTCGATGGCGCGCTCGTACTCGCCGTAGAGGTGCAGGAGATAGCCCAACTGCCAGGCCGCCCCTGCTCTTCGGGAGATTCGCTTTGCTGGGCGGCGCCGAGGCTACACGCGAGCAGCAACAGGCACCCTAAAAGCCGACGCCCGCCTGCGGGTCCAGCAGCAAAACCCAAAAAAACCCATGACCTTGCTCACCCGGGCGTCGCCGCGCCCCGAGCCTCGATGATGCGCCCGCCGAAAGCTGACGCCACGGGTGTCACTGCGCGGCTCGCCCGTCCTCCACAGCGCTACCACTGGATCCCGAGCCAGCCGCTTCCCAGGGGTGCAAAATGAAGGTGTTTACCCCCTCGCGTGCGCAAATTGCTGAGCATCGTCCTATCTTGGATAAGGCACGACGCCAGCGCCTCCGCGGTGCGCTGCTCTCCTTCGTTCGCCACCATGCCCTACAGCATGATGCGGTCCCTGATCGATGCGGATGTCCACGTTGAGGTTACGGGTCTCCTCCTGGCAGTGAAGCGCCGCCTTGAGCCGGGCGCGTAGCGCAAGCCGCTGCAACTCGATGCGGGCAGACGGTGTCTCGGCAAACTGCGGGCTACGCACCGCATCGATCAGCTCGCCGACGCAGAACTGCACTGATTCCCGCTCGGTATTGAACACCAGGGTCGTAGCGCAAGGGATCCTACCAATCGGCGCCCGTCAGGCGTTCGACGACCGCCGCGTGGGCGGCGTCGCTCCGCCGTATCTCCTTTTCGACCGCGGCGCGATCCGCCGTACTCAGCCCGGGCCAACATGCGCTCGATCCGCACGGCTATGGGCGCGCGTACCCGCAGCCGGAGCACATGGGGGACGGTGTTGAACAGGCACACGCGCCTCACCCGCGCAGCAACACGTTTCCCCGCAACGCAAGGCTGTAGAGCTCCTCGCAGGTGTAGAGATCGAGACCGATCGGATCGCCACTCCAGCTCTGAAACTTACTGGCTTCGCCTTCCGAGAAGTGGGTCGCCTTGCTTTTCGGCCGGCCCATTCTCTCGGCCACGTGCTCGATCACTTCGTGATCGACAATCTGCAGACCCAACGCTTGGGCCACGCCTTCGGCGATTCCCTTGCCGAGGGGTCCCATTTCACGAGTAATTGCGATGACGGCCATAGACGCCTCCATCGGAGAAGGGAAACGCACTTGGCCAGCAAAGGTGCTCCCCCGAAATAGATTGCGGCCGGGCAGCGCTTGGCGGGATAGTAAGACCGAGCGGATTCCTTGAACCTGGCCACAGGCCGCGGGGAAAGCCGCTTTCCGGCGGCGCGCCGTCCGTCACCTCCCTATAGCAAACGGCCGAAACCCTTCAAGGCGATGCCTGCCGCCGGTGATACCCGAGCAGGCCGAGCAAGCTCGGGATCGAGCGGGAAAGCGGTTGCGGGCTCAGACTCGTCTGAGCAGTCGGCGGAGCGTCACTTTCGCGCGCTGGCCCGAGCCCCCGGCCAGTCATCGACGAACATGCATGCCCCTTTCCTCCTCGCGCAGGCGAAAGGGGACGGGGCTGCGCCTCCCGCCCGCCGTGGGAGGGGCAGGCAAAGGGCGCCTTGCTGCGCTAGCGCCCATCCAAGCGGCTTAAGGGATGCTCGCCAAAGCACTGGCGAATGGGCTCGGCAACGCCGAGGCGTTCGTGACGGAAAAGGACGAGGCACGTTGCAGAATCCCGCGAATCACGCCGCCCAGCGTTCGCACGCGATCAGAACCTGGTAGGCGGTCGGGGATTCGAACCCCGGACCAACGGATTAAAAGTCCGCTGCTCTACCGGCTGAGCTAACCGCCCGAAAAAGCGCGCATTCTACTGGCGACGCGCTTTTTTCGTCAAGGAAAGGGCCGCGAAGGACCGCGCCCCCTCAAGCCTCCTGCATCATGCGCCAGTACTGGTATTTCATGGTGCCGGCGGCGCCGATAACAATGCAGAAGAAAGTGATGAAGGAGCCGATGGCCAACGTAGAAATCCCCGTAATCGCCTGACCCACGGTGCAGCCCATGGAAAGGGCACCGCCTACGCCCATGAGGGCACCGCCCACCACGTGGTTCGCGAAGTCCTTGAACGAAGCGAACCACTCGATGCGGAACCTGCGGCTGGCCACCGCGTAGGCAAACGCCCCGAAGATGACTCCCGTCAGGGTCATGAGGCCAAAATTCACCAGGGCGAAGTTGGTGGGCTCGAGGAGGTAGCGCACGGCGTCGCCCATGGGACTCACGAAGGTATAGGACTGCGTCTGCACCCGGCTCGGGATCTCGATCGCCATCTGGGCGGCTTCTTTCCACTTTTCCCCGATCGGGCCGCCGGTAATGAACCACCCGGCGACAATGGCCAGGCCCACCACCGCGCCTCCCAACACGTTATCGAAGCTCGTGCGGAAGTCAGGGGACTTGAAGACGAAGGCGAGCATCCCCGCCACCACGAGAAAGCCGATGAGCAGATGGCCAGCCCCGGCAGAATCCAGCCCCACCATGCCAGCGAGGACGGTGGCTACCTCCTGGCTCCCCACACCGTACTTGGCCAGATCGATGGTAAGGGGCTCCACCCAAGGGTGGAAAACCTTTTCATAAAAGGACGTCCACATCATGAGGTAGGCTCCCAGGGAGGCGACCGCCAGCACCACCAGGGACTTCAGGTTGCCGCCCCCGACCCGCACCATGGTCTTATTGCCGCAGCCGCTCCCAAGCGTCATGCCGATGCCGAAGAGCAGCCCTCCGACGACATAGCGGGGCCAGGCAAAATTGGCGGTCCGATACGGGGGGAAGGTGTCCTGCCACAGGTTCACGATACCGGTGGCCTCCATGAGAAGCACCCCCAGCGTAGCAACGGCCATGGCGAACACCCAGGCGCGCATGCGCCCCGTGTCCCCCATGTTCACCCAGTCGGAGACCGCCCCCATGGTGCAGAAGTTGGTCTTGTAGACCACCGCCCCCATGATCGCGGCGATCACGAAAATGCTCAGCAGGACCTGATGGTGAATGGTGAATTCCATGATCGCCCCCTCCAATGACGGCCGGCCCATCACCCGATAGTCCAGCCGATCGAATAGTAATTGGAAAAATTCTAATAATATGGTCGTCCGTCCGCCATCAGAAAAATTCGCTCGGCCATAACTCCCTTGGATGGGCGGCGCTTCAGCCTGGCTGAGGCTGGTAGTGGGTCGGGTCCGGCAGCCCTGCCGCCTCGAAGCCCCCCCGCCGCAGGCGGCACGCATCGCAGCGCCCGCAGGCAAGTCCTTCCGGGCTTGCCTGGTAGCAGGAGACCGTGAGGGCGTAATCCACCCCTAGGGCGGTGCCCCGCCGGATGATCTCTGCCTTGGAAAGGTGCACCAGGGGGGCGTGGAGGGTGAGGCGCCGCCCCTCCACCGCCGCCTTGGTGGCTAGATTGGCCAGGGCCTCGAACGCCTGCAGATACTGCGGCCGACAGTCGGGATAACCCGAGTAGTCGATGGCGTTGGCGCCGATGAAGAGGTCCTGGGCCCCGAGCACCTCGGCATAGGCGAGGCCGAGAGCCAGCAGAATGGTGTTACGGGCGGGGACGTAGGTGACCGGGATCCCCTCCCCCGGTGCCTCCGGGACGGGCAGGGAGGCATCCGTCAAGGCCGAGCCGCCAAAGGTCGTCAGGTCGAGCTTCACCGTCTTGGGGGCTCGGGCGCCCAAGGCGCGAGCGACACGCCGGGCGGCTTCCAGCTCGGCGGCGTGGCGCTGGCCATAATCTACGCTCAAGGGATAGCAGTCGTATCCTTCCCTCAAGGCGATGGCAAGGGTCGTGGCGGAATCGAGCCCGCCCGAAAGAAGAACCACCGCTTTTTTGCCGGCTTCCGCCATCGCCAAAGCACCCTCTCAATGGCCCGGCGCCTCGCCCCAGAGCAGCTTGTGCAGCTGGATTTGCAGCCGCACCGGGAGACGGTCCCGCAGGATCCATTCGGCGAGCTGGGCAGGATCCAGGCGCCCATAGACCGGTGAGAACAGCACCGGGCAGCGCTCGGCCAGCCGGCGTTCGGCCAGGACCCGCTTCGCCCATTGGTAGTCGGCCTCGTCGGCCAGCACGATCTTGAGCTCGTCCCGGGGTGTCAAATGGGCCAGGTTTTCCCAGCGGTTCCTCGCCTCTTCCCCCGACCCGGGCGCCTTCAGGTCCATCACCTTGACCACGCGCGGGTCCACCGCCGACACATCCAGGGCGCCGCTCGTCTCCAAGGAGACCTCGTAGCCCGCATCGCACAATGCGGTGAGGAGCGCAAGACAGGCCTTCTGGGCCAAAGGCTCACCCCCGGTCACGCAGGCGCGCCGGGTGCCGTAGGCGTCCACCGCCTCCAGGATCTCGGCAATGGTCATGGGCGTTCCGCCATGGAACGCATATTCGGTGTCGCACCAGAGGCAGCGCAGGGGGCAGCCGGTCAGGCGCACAAAGACGGTAGGAAGCCCCACCCGGCTGGTCTCTCCCTGAAGGGAGTGGAAGATTTCGGTGACGCGTAGCCGAGGAGGGACCACTGCAGGCGCGGGGTTACCGCAGGCTCGCCAGTCGACGCTTCGCCTTTTCCGCCGCCTCCGTCAGAGGATACTTCTGTACGAGCTCCTCCAAGGTTTTTTTCGCCGCCGCTGTGTCCTTCAGTTCCTGCTGACTGCTGGCGATCACCAGCAGGGCGTCGGGTACCTTTTGGGCGGTGGGATAAGTGGCGATCATGCGCTGCTCAGCGGCGATGGCATTCTTGAAGTCGCCCATTGCGTAATAGGCATTGCCCACCCAGTACAGGGCGCTCGGGGC
>NZ_DAIRTR010000028.1:0-28562 GCF_036803785.1 Pelomicrobium sp.
GTCCCAGCGGCCCCCCCCGCTCGCTTCCCCGGCGCGTCCCAAGACGATGACGGGCAGCTGAGCGCTTATGTTTCCGTCATGGATCGTCAGACGGGCCACGAGCCGGGAGAGGGGGAGGCGGTTGCGGTCCAAGGGCCCCGGTACGTGGTTGAGCGCCTCCACCGAACCTTCAAGCTCTTTGTCCGCCCCTTCCAGCGCAAAGCGCAGTTCGGCCCGGGTCGCCGGCCAGGAAGGGTTCAGTCGGGACAGGTCCAGCTCGTGGAACTCCCCGGCCAAGCGGCGCAGCGGGTGCTCCTCGAAGGGTGAAATGCTCGCCTGGAGTGTTCCCTGGCCCCAGACGGCTTCGGGAGTCACGGTGAGCAGAAACCTCTGCAGATCACCCGACGCA
The DNA here is from genome assembly GCF_036803785.1 of Pelomicrobium sp. NCBI lineage: Bacteria > Pseudomonadati > Pseudomonadota > Hydrogenophilia > Pelomicrobium > Pelomicrobium sp. The sequence goes on from NZ_DAIRTR010000028.1 coordinate 389, forward strand.
TGCACCGTGGCCGCGTCGAGATGGGCAAGACGAAGCTCGTTCAAGCGCACCGACGCTTCCAACCGAAACGGGGCCGTCCCTTCCAGCGCACCTTCGCCTTCCATCCGAGCCCAGGGGGTGAGGGCTTGCGTGAGCCGCCACCGGTGCCGCTTGCCATCGCTTTCGAAGCTGAGGGAAACGGAGGTGACGACCAGCGGCTCAGCGCCTTCTTGGATCTCGATTCGCTCGAGCGTCGCCTGCTCGAGGATCACCGCCAGGGGAAAGGTGAGGCGCGTTGGCAAGGCGGGAGGCGCTTCTTTTGGAACGTGCGCTACTTTCAGCGTGCCCATCGACAGCGCTTCCACCCGAAACTTGAGCCGCGCGAGAGCGAGGGGATGCCAGTGGAAGGAAATCCGTTCGGCGCTCACCGTGAAGTCCGGGCTCCGGTAAGCGATCCTGTCGAAGGTCATGGGACCGTAGAGGGAACCCTTGGCCCCTTCGATGGTGAGCGTGCCACCGCTTGCGGCGCTCAGGCGCTCGGCGATCCACGCGAGGGTAGCCTCTCGCCCCCCGAGCCATAGGAGGAGGGCCGCCGCGCCCACCAGCGAGGCCGCCGCGATCCCGAGCGCCCAACCCCACTGCAAACGTTTCATCAGAACACGAAGCCCGCCAGGAAATGAAGACGAAATTCCTCAGTGGCCTGCCCGTAGGCCAGGTCTAGCGCTAAAGGACCCACTGGGCTTTTCCAGCGCACGCCGACGCCATAGCCCAGCTTGAAGTCGAAGTTGTTGAACCGGTCGGTGGCATCGCCTGCGTCGATGAAAGCGGAAATGCCCCACCGCTCGGTCAGCAGGTGGACGTATTCTCCGCTGACCACTCCTAGCACCCGGGCGCCGGTCACTGCGTCCCCCACCTGCTCCCCGATGCTCTGGAAGGCGTAGCCGCGGATGGAGTTGGAGCCACCTGCGCGGAACAGGTACTGGGACGGGACCTTGCGCGGCTGGGGGGCGTAGACCGCCCCCGCTTCCCCACGCAACACCAGGGTATCGCGCCGGCCCACCGGCACGAAGCCCATGGCTTTCGCGTAACCCCGGGCGAAGTCCGCGTCTGAGAGTACTGCCTTGGAGGCGGCGGTGCCTTGCCAGTTGAGGATCCAACCGGCACGGGGATCCACCAGGTTATCCACTTTGCGCTGGGTCCAGCTGTACTGGAGGGGTAGGGCTATCAAGCTGTCGGCCGGGATACCACTGATCCGTTTGCTCTGGGTGAGAAGGCCCAGGGAAAGCTCCGAGTCCTTCTCTCGGGTGCTCTTGAAGCGGCGCAGGAACGCGCCTAGAGTGGTGGTGACCTCGTTCTGGATGTCGGTGCGCTGCCATTGCAGGCTTCCGCCATAGCGGTAGCCGTCGGGCGCGGGGGGAAGGGCAAGGTCCGTGCCTGCCACCTGCTCCTTCTGGGCGAGCTTGAGCCCCGAAGTCCAGCTCCAGGCCCGGTCCAAAATGTTGCGGTCGGTGTAGGCGATCTCCCCGTTGGCCCCCACGTCAGTGCTGAATCCAATGGCGAGGCGCAGCTTCTTGGATGGCTGTTCCACCACGGTGACCCGGATGGGGGCGTGCTCCGGATGCTCCCGGTCGATGTCGGCGCTGACCAAGACCGAGGCGAAGTAGCCGGTGCCGAGCAGATCTTCCTGCAAATCGGTGAGCGCTTTCTCGCTGTAGGGGGTACCGGGGGCGAGGCGGTTCAAGTTTCGCACCAGGCTCTCGGGGTAGCGGGAAAGCCCCTCCACCACCAGGGGCCCGAAAGTGAAGGGCGGGCCGCTGTCGGCCACCACGGTGAGGTCGACGGCGCGCTCCTCCGGATGCACCCGGGCTTCGCTCTGCGCGATCTCGGCTGCTGCGTACCGTTCGTTGGCAAGACCGATCAGCAACGTCTGCTTGCCCTGGTCCCACAGCTGCTGCCGGAAGCGCATTCCTGGCTTTAAGGGCCAGCGCTCCCGTAGCTCCGCCATGCGTTTGAGGTTATCCCAGCGCTCCTCGGTGATGGGGCCGCTGAAGCGGATATCCACCGAGCGGATGAGGGAAGGCTCCCCTGGATCGACCCGGAACCGCGCCCTCCAGCGCTCAGGCATCTGATCGAGGGCGGCTTCGACACGAGGCGAGAAATAGCCTTCCGTCGCCAACAGCTCCCGGATCTGGGCATCGGCGCCCTGGTACAAGGCGAGGAAGCGGCCCCGGCGCATGTCCGGCTGAGCGGCGAGCTGCTGGATCCTCAGGTGGCGCTCCAGCAGGGCCTTGATCTGCGGTGGCGCCTCGATCTCCACCGAAAACTCGGGCTGGCTCGTCTGGGCTCGCACCGGGGCGATCATGAGCATGGACAAAAGCGCGAACCAAGCGCAGCCGAGTCGCATCGCACGGGCCCGGGTGCGAAAGGCAGGCATCGCCATGGCCTTGCCCCTTGTGCTTCGGCTGACTTTCAAAGGCGAGGCGCACGGTCACGCCGTACCGCCAGCACCGCAAGGGCCGCCCAGGCGATGAAGGCGAGCGCGAGAAGGAGGTAGAAGCGCACCGCGCCCAGCTCCAGGAAAGCACGATGGGGAAAGTAGCCCTGGACGAGTCCCACTGCGATCACCAACAGGAAGGCCGCGCCGTAGACCTCCAACAGAAGCCGCAGCAGCCGCACCGTCCTCATTGGTCACTCGCGCTGGCGCCCGTGGGCTGCGGCTCGGCACGGTCGAGGCAGCGTAGGGGAAAGGCCGGCGCCCGGCCCTGCTTGTCCTGCCCCGCGTAGACGGTGAGGTGGGGGTAGGGGATCTCGATTCCCCGTTCGTCGAAGGCGCGCTTCAGGCGCCGCAGGTACTCGCGGCGCACCGTCCATTGTTCGAGCGGCGCCACCTTGAAGCGGCAGCGGATGACCACTGCGGAATCGGCCCAGTTCTCGACCCCGGCGATTTCCAAGTCCTCCAGGATCTTCGGGCCGAAAATCGAGTCCCCACGCATCGCTTTGGCCACCTCGCGCATCACCTCGAATACCTCGTCCACATTCTCCCGGTAGGCGACGCCGATATCGATGACCGCTTGAGCGAACTCTCGGCTCATGTTAGTGACGGTAGAAATCGCCCCGTTCGGCACGAAGTGGACGTTCCCGTTATAGTCGCGTAGCCGCACGTAGCGCAGGGTGACCTCCTCCACCAGTCCTCCGATGCCGGCGACATTGACCACGTCGCCTACCCGAACCTGGTTCTCCGTCAGCATGATGAAGCCGGTGAAATAGTCCTTGACCAGGCTCTGAGCGGCGAAGCCGATGGCAATGCCCGCCACCCCGGCGGTGGCGAGGATCGGGGCGATGGAGATGCCGAGCGCCGAGAGGATCAGCATGCCGGCCACCACCCACACCACCACGGAGACGAGGTAGCGAAAGGCACGGCTCAAAGTCTCAATGCGCTTTAGCTCCTCCACGTCGGCGGCGCGCGCGCTCATGCGCGCACGGAAGAGGCGGATCGCCCGGCGTGCAAGGCCGAGAACGATCCAGGCCATGACCAGGATCAGCAGGATGCGCACGCCATCCTGGAGGTAGGGGAGCAATTCCTTCCATTCCAGAGCGAAGTTTTCCGAGAATTTGTTCATGGCGTATTGGCGACGTGAGGCGACGGAACAAGGGATGAGCGCCGGCCGCGGCAAAGGGGCGACAGGCAGCCAGGCCGCCCGCGTGGCGCAGAGTTTCTTAGGATAACGTCTTTTGCCGCGAAACCCAACGCGGCCCGCTCCGGCTCTCAGCGCTCCCGGGTTTGCGCCTCGCTTTGGGCAAGCTTCGGGCGAGCCATGGGCGGATTTTGGGCGAGGTAGCGCTTGATCCCCGCGAGGATCGCCCGGGCCATTTTGTCCTGGTAGGCTTCGTCCCGCAGCTTGAGCTCCTCTTCCGGGTTACTGATGAAGGCTGTCTCCACCAGGATGGAAGGAATGTCCGGCGCCTTGAGCACCGCGAATCCTGCCTGTTCCACCTCTTCCTTGTGTAGCGCATTGATACCGCCCAGCTCGGCGAGCACCGCCCGGCCCAGCTTGAGGCTGTCGGCGATGGTGGCGGTCTGGGACAGATCCAGCAGGGTTTGCTTGAGGTAGGGGTCGGGCACGTTGAGATTCACGCCGCCGATCAGGTCGGCGTCGTTTTCCTGCTTTGCCAGCCATTGGGCCGCGGCCGAGGTGGCGCCCCGCTCGGACAGGGCGAACACCGAGGAGCCCCGGGCATGGGGCTTGATGAAGGCATCGGCGTGGATCGACACGAAGAGATCCGCGTTGACCTTGCGCGCCTTGGCCACTCGCAAGTGCAGGGGAATGTAGTAATCGCCGTCGCGGATCATGGCGGCTTGCAGGTTCTCTTCTTTGTCCACCAGGGCTTTCAGCTTACGGGCGATGGCGAGCGTCACGTCCTTCTCCAGGGTTCCGCGCCGGCCGCGGGCGCCCGGGTCTTCACCTCCGTGGCCGGCGTCGATGGCGACGGTGATGAGCCGCTTCGGCTCCGGGGCTCCGGCGCCGGGGGACCGTTGCTCGCCGCGACCGGGCGCCGGCGCGGCCAACTCTCGTTTCATCACCAGCGCCATGAGGGGATCGACGGGAGTGAGAGGGTAGACGTCCACCACCAACCGGTGTCCGTATTCGCCGATGGGCCGCAGGGGAAATGCCTGGGGGTTGACTTGCTGCTTTAGATCCAGCACGACCCGCACGGTCCCCGGCTTGAACCGGCCGACCCGGATGGCTCGAATGTAGGGGTCCTCTGCCGTGACCTTGTCGGGCAGGGCCGTCAACGCGGGGGAGAGCTCCACGCCTTCCAGGTCGATCACCAGACGGTCGGGATTCTCCAGGGTGAACACGGTATAAGCCACCTGGGCCGGCAGTTCCAGGGTGACCCGGGTGTATTCTTCGGCCGGCCACACCCGCACCGCGGTCACGGGCACCTCGGCCGCCCGGGCGAAGGCGGCTAGGCAGAGAAGTAGCGGTAGGGCAGCGGTGACAAGGCCACGCAGGCGAGTGCCCAGGGAGCGTTTCAGTCGGTGGAGCGCGTGTTCAATCGTTCGATGCACCGTTCACCTAGGGGCGTATGGGCGCTGATGTGGACGATTCGGCCCGAGTCTCGAAAGGCGATCCGGATGTCCAGGTCGGGGGGCGGCAGAAGCCCGCCCGCTTTCTCGGGCCATTCCACCACGCACACCGAGCGGGGATGGAAGTAATCGCGAAACCCTGCCTGCTCCCACTCTGCCGGATCATCGAAGCGATAAAAATCAAAATGATAAAAGTCTAAGTTAGAGATAGCATAAGGTTCAACCAGGGTAAAGGTCGGGCTTTTCACTTTTCCCCGATACCCGAGGGCCCGCAGCAACCCCCGCACCAGGGTGGTTTTGCCGGCGCCCAGATCACCCCCCAGGTACAGGCGCAGGCCCGGTGCCATGCAAGGAGCGAGCGCTTCGCCCAAGGCAAGGGTTGCCGCCTCGTCGGGCAAGAGGCAGGAAAAAAAGGCTCCGTCCCCGGTATGATGGGAAGTATGCACGGCGACACCCTAGGCAGCGTGCGGCTCGAAGGCGCAGCCCTCGCCCGGGCCATCAAGGGCTGGGGCCGCGCGCTGGGGTTTCAGCACGTGGGCATCGCGCAAGCCCACCTGGAGGAAGCCGAAGCGCGGCTTCTGGAGTGGCTTGCCCATGGCTACCACGGCGACATGGATTATATGGCACGCCATGGGGTCAAGCGCAGCCGCCCAGCGGCCCTCGTGCCTGGCACCGTGTCGGTGATCAGCGCCCGGATGAATTATCTGCCCCCCGGGGCGCGGGAGAGCGAGTCCGTGCTGGGGGATTCCCTGCGCGCCTTTGTGTCCCGCTACGCCCTGGGGCGGGACTACCACAAGGTGGTGCGCCACCGCCTCGTCCGGCTTGCCCGGTTGATCGCCCGGCACGTGGCGGGCTTTGCTTGGCGGGCCTTCGCCGATAGCGCTCCGGTGATGGAAGTGGAGCTCGCCGTCCAGGCCGGCGTGGGGTGGCGCGGCAAGCATACCCTGCTCCTAGCCCGCGATGCGGGTTCTTGGTTCTTCCTGGGCGAGCTCTACACCAATCTTCCCCTTCCCCCCGACCCGCCCGAGCCGGACCACTGCGGCACCTGTACCCGCTGCCTGGACGCTTGTCCCACCCAGGCGATCATTGCGCCTTACCGGATCGACGCGCGCCGCTGCATCTCCTACTTGACCATCGAGCATAAGGGGGAGATTCCCGAGGCCTTGCGTCCCCTCATGGGCAATCGGATCTACGGTTGCGACGACTGCCAGCTCGTCTGCCCCTGGACCCGCTTCGCCCAGACGTCCGGGGAGCCGGACTTTGCTGTGAGAAACGGGCTGGATGACGTGAGCCTCGTGGCGCTCTTTCACTGGAGCGAGGCGGAATTCCTCGAGCGCTTCGCCGGTAGCCCCATCCGGCGCCTCGGCTACGAGCGATGGCTGCGCAACATCGCGGTGGCCCTGGGCAATGCCGCCACCACGCCGGAGGTGGTGGCGGCGCTGGAGGCCCGGCGCGACCATCCCTCGGCCCTGGTGCGAACCCACGTGGCCTGGGCCTTGGCGCGCCATCGGCACCAGCGCTCAGCCGCTTGAGAGCGCCCGCTCCACCAGGGCGCGCACCGGCGGTGCTAGTTCGAGCGCCAGCGCCTGCTCCCGTGCTCTGGGCGACATTTTGTTCCAGGTCTTGCGCAGGATGTCGACCACCTGGGCTTCGTCATGGCGGCGGGCGAACTCCGGCAGGGCATGTTCCAGGAACGTGAGGCACGCGGCATCCTCCAGGCACTGGGCTTCCGCGTCCCGGCGCAGCCGTTCCTTGCGGATCAGGGATTGCACCCGAGCGATCATCGGCTCGTCATAGCCCGCTTCCTTGAGGAGCGCCCCCGCCAGCCGGGCGTGGGCCTGGGCCTGGGCGGCCCGCCACTGATGGTAGCCGGCCCAGCCCGTAGGGTAGCTCTCTCGAGGGATCGCCCAGCGCTGCAAATGCTGGCAGCGTGCTGCCAGCCTGAGCGGCTCGGAAGCCTGCGGCTCGAGCCGCTCCACCCAGGCGCTCACGCGCTCGGCGTAGAGGGCTTCGCCTGGCCACGGGACGCCGTCCACCGTTTCGATATGGGGATCTTCCCGATGGATGGCCTCGATCAGCGCCAGAGCGCGTTGGAAATGGGCAGAAGGCATGGGGGCACACAAGAGACGGTTGCAACCTGGCCCATCATTGTACGGCGGGCGGCCCGGGTGGAAAGGGGGCGGCGGTGGCGCTAAGATGAAAAGCATCGCGATCAAAACAAAGGAGAAGCCCATGCCCATCCAAGTCGGCGATCGCCTTCCCGAGGGCATCCTCACCGAATACGTGGAAACCGAGCAGCCGGGCTGCAGCGTCGGCCCCAACCACTTCAACGTCGCGGACCTCGTGAAAGGCAAGCGCATCGTGATCTTCGGGCTGCCGGGGGCGTTCACCCCCACCTGCTCGGCCAAGCACGTGCCCGGCTACGTCACCCACTACGAAAGATTCAAGGGCAAGGGCATCGATGAGATCTGGTGCATCTCGGTGAACGATGCTTTCGTCATGGGCGCCTGGGCCCGGGAGCAGAAGACCCTCGGCAAGGTGCGCATGCTGGCCGACGGCAACGGAGACTACACCCGCAAGCTAGGCCTGGAGATGGACTTGACGGCCCGCAACATGGGCATCCGCTCCCAGCGCTATGCCATGCTGGTGGAAGACGGCGTGGTCAAAAAGCTCAAGGTGGAACAACCGGGCAAATTCGAAGTCTCGAGCGCCGAGGCCATGCTCGCCGAGCTGTAACCCGCCGTCGGGTCGTGGCGCGGACCGTTCGATGAAGTCCCCGTGGTGGCAGGCAGCCGTGCCGGGCGTTGTCCTGCTCGCTGCGCTGGCTGTTCCCGCCATGACAGGGAGTACCGAGGAGACTGCCATGACGCTCACACTCAGCTCTAGCGCGTTTTTCCATCAGGGGCGAATCCCAAAGAAATACACCTGCGACGGGGAGGACGTCTCGCCACCCCTTGCCTGGACCGGCGTTCCCGCCGGTACCAAGAGCCTCGCCTTGATCGTGGACGACCCCGATGCCCCCGACCCCCAGGCGCCCAAGATGACCTGGGTGCATTGGGTGCTCTACAACATCCCGCCCAGCGCAAACGGGCTGCCGGAGGCAGTGGGCACCCGACTGCCGCCGGGCACCCTGGAAGGCTTGAACGACTGGAAGCACACGGGCTACGGCGGACCGTGCCCGCCTATCGGACGCCATCGCTATTTTCACAAGCTCTACGCTCTAGACACGGTGCTCCCGGATCTGAAGAGGCCCACCAAGGCCCAACTGGAAAAAGCCATGGAGGGCCATGTGCTCGCCGTCGCGGAGCTGATCGGCACCTATCAACGGTGAGACGTGGGTGCGGCCGGGCCCGCTGAAGAGCCCGGTAGCGCGTGGGACAGTCGCCCGAACGGGCGAAAGGCGGTGGCGGCTGCGGCAAACCGAGGCAGGCTGTCATCCTTTGCCGCGGACCGATTGTTCTTGACCGAACGTCAACCCCCGCCTTTCCGAGTCAGCGCTACGGCCCGAGGAGTGCTGCCAAGCACATGGCATAGAAAGTGTTTCTCTCGCGGGGCAAGCTTGCCATAATTGCGACCCGACCCCGCTTGAGATAAAAGAACAAGATCTCGCCCCCAGCGTGCAGACCGATGGGGGGTGAAACATTGAATCTTCGGTAAATGGTTTGGCGAACCATTTACTGCAGGTTGCCCTCTTCTCCAACGGGAGGGTGAAAGGGCCGGACGTCATCTCGCTATCTGGGTGCGCCCGGCAACCACTCGATCGCGCGAGGGGGGATGGAAGCACAGACGAGCAGGCCGCACCTGGCCATCGGGCACTATCGGCTGGAGTTTCAGGCTGAGAATCCCGTCGTTTTCGGGGAGTTCGCGGGCTCCGCCTGGCGTGGCGCCTTCGGGCACGCGCTCAAGCGCGCGGTGTGCGTGACCCACGAGCGGCGGTGCGAAGCCTGCCTCCTGTACCGCACCTGCCCGTACCCTATGTTCGAACGCTTGACCTGATGAAGAAGGGATTAAGACTCGGCTAGGGACAGCATGTGTCGCCCGATCGTCCGCTGATTGGAGTGTAAACAAGTGAATGTTAAAGCCGAAGACAGGAATTTTCTTAACCGCTTCGCTCCGTGGTGCTTTGTCTCCTGTTAGCACATTGCAACGATTGATTAGAGCAATCTTCGAATGGAAATTCTTAGTGCATCACGGGCGAGAGCCGGGATGCAAGCTAGGCCCAACGACGAGATATAATCGCTACCGGTTGTCAAAGCGATTTTCATGAGGCTACATGTGGTCGCCAACGTGGGAAAAATGTGCGGTTCCGCAAGTAGGTAACCGCTTCAAGCTCGCGAATAGCACCCGCGCTTTAACGAGCAGGCCGGCAGCTTCCATTGGCGAGAGTGTACAGCGGGGAATTAAAGCATGAGCATCCCTTTTTGTTTGCTTTCTACGCATTGGTATGGGGTGGCGGCTATTCTTTACGGGTTGATCCTCGCGTTTGTGGTCCGCCAGGGGCCGTGGGCGCAGCTCAAGGAGCACGCAAAGCTCAACGCTTATCTCGGCACTTGTGTGATATTGATGGTTTTGTGGTGGATCAAGACACCTCTTCTGCCTGGGATTGAATACCATTATTTGGGTGCCACGCTGCTCACTCTCATGTTCGGCTGGCGGCTCGCCGTGATGGGCGTGAGCTTGGTGCTGGCGGCAAGCACGCTCAACGGCAATGCTGATGTCCTGAGTTATCCCTTGAACGCCCTCCTCATGGGCATCATTCCAGTGATGGTAAGCCATTGGATCCTCAAAGTGGGCGAGCGCTTCTTGCCCCCCAACTTTTTCGTTTACGTGTTCTTGGCGGGCTACTGGGGGAGCGCTCTGGCCATGATCAGCGCCAGTCTCGCGACGGGGGCCGTGTTGTGGCTAGGTGGTGCCTATTCGTTCGAGGTCATTGCGGACCGTTTTTTTCCCTTGCTCTTCCTGCTGGCTGTACCGGAGGGCATGATTACGGGCGTGCTCATTGCCATGATGGCGGTGTTTCGGCCGGCATGGGTAAGTACCTTCGACGATACCCGGTACCTCAGGGGACAGTGAACGCGGGGCGGCGATAGCCGAGGCCAGGCGACCGCGCCGATGTGCTGGAGCGTGGGCCTTTTCAGGCTGCCGCCATCGCCTCGTCCAGCACTTCAATCCAGTGTTTGACGGGGAGATTCGTACCGCTGCTCAGGTGGGTGAGGCAGCCGATGTTAGCGGTGGCGATGAGCTCAGGTTTGCCCGAGGTGAGGGCCGCTACTTTGTTGCGCAATAGTTGCTGCGAGAGCTCCGGCTGCAGGAGGGAGTAAGTGCCTGCCGAGCCGCAACACAGGTGAGCATTGGGCACGGGCGTCAGGTCGAAGCCTGCCCCGCGCAGAAGCTCTTCCACCACGCCCCGCAGCTTCAGTGCGTGCTGCAGCGTGCATGGGGCATGGAAGGCGAGCTTGGGCCTAGGCTTTCCATCGAGAAGCTCGACGATGCGCTCCCGTTCCGCGGTGATCACCTGACTCACGTCTTTGGCAAGCGCCGAGACTCTGGCCGCCTTGGCCGCGTACCCTGGATCGTGGCGCAGCAGATGGCCGTACTCGGCCACCATGGCACCGCAGCCGGTGGCGGTGATTACGATGGCTTCCGCTCCCTGTTCCACATGAGGCCACCAGGCATCGATCAGACGGCGAGCGTAGTGGAGCCCTTCCTCCTGAGCATTTAGGTGATAAGAGACGGCGCCACAACAGGCGGGTCGCCCTGCGCGCACCAGGGAAATGCCCAAGCGGTCCAGCACGCGAGCGGCTGCGGCGTTGATGTTGGGGGCGATTCCAGGCTGCACGCAGCCGTCCAGGACCACCATTCGCCGAGAATGGCGCGGCGTGGGGCACGGCGTTGGCAGTTGGCGCATCGGTACGCTCTTTTGCAGAACGGGGGGCAAGAGCGGCCGGACAAGCTGCCCGAGCCGCAGCAAGGGATTGAATATCCAGGGTCTGGGGAGCACCGTTCTGAGGGCGCCGCGCACGAGCCGCTGGAATCGGGTTCGGTCCACTTGTCGTTCGATGACGGCGCGGCCGATGTCGGCGAGTCGACCGTACTTGACTCCCGAAGGGCAGGTTGTCTCGCAGGCGCGGCAGGTGAGGCAGCGGTCCAGGTGGAGTTGCACCTTTTTCGTTGCCGGCGCTCCTTCCAATACCTGCTTCATGAGATAGATGCGACCTCGCGGGCCGTCCAGCTCGTCACCGAGGAGCTGATAGGTAGGACAGGTGGCGGTGCAAAAGCCACAATGGGTACAGGCGCGCAGGATTGCCTCTGCTTCCCGGCCTTCCGGTGTATGACGTATGAATTCGGCGAGATGGGTTTCCATTCGGGTTCACATGCCGGGGAAGAGCCGCCCGGGATTCAGGATCCCAGCCGGGTCAAAAGCGTGCTTGAGCCGCCGGTGGATGCGCTCCAGGGTCGCGGGCAGGGGGTGGAATACGGGGGTCGTCCCGTCCGCGCCGCGGAACAGGGTGGCGTGGCCACCGGCACGTTGGGCCGCCGCCCGCATCTCCGCCGCCGGTGCGTCCTGGGCGATCCAGCGCAAGGCCCCGCCCCACTCCATTGCTTGTGGGCCGAGCCCAAGGGGTGGGCTGGTGGTCTTGATCGAAAGCCGCCACAAGCGGGGGCTGGAGGTGAAGAACGGATGGGTCTGCTCCCGCACGGAAGTCCAGAAGGCCTCGCCCTCGGCTACTTCCTCGCCGCCGATCTTCGAGCGAGCGGCGCGGATGGCGCTCTCCGACCCTGAGAGGCGGATCCAGAGCAAGCCTTCGTGATGGAAGGTGGCGGAAACGGGTAAGGGCTTGCCGGCGAGGGCGTTCATGGTCTCGATGGCCTTCGCCTCGTCCATTTCCAGGCGCAGGGTGCACTCGGCTCGGGGCCGGGGCAGGACCTTGAGAGACACTTCTAGGATGACGCCCAGGGTTCCCAGGGATCCCGCCATTAGGCGCGAGACGTCGTAGCCCGCCACATTTTTCATTACCCGCCCACCGAAGGAGAGTTCGGTGCCGCGGCCGTCCAGCATACGCACGCCCAGCACATAATCGCGCACCGCGCCACTCGTGGCACGACGAGGGCCTGAGAGACCCGCGGCGACGCACCCGCCGAGGGTCGCCCCTTCGCCGAAATGCGGAGGCTCGAAGGGCAACATCTGCCCCTGCTGTGCCAGTGTGGCCTCTACCTCCCGGAGCGGCGTCCCACAGCGGGCGGTGAGCACTAGCTCGGAGGGTTCGTAGTCCACGATGCCCCGGTAGGCAGCGACCTGCAGAGCCTCGCCGGCCACGGGACCGCCGTAGAAGCGCTTGGTGTTTCCGCCCACGATATGGAGCGGGGTGCTTTCGGCTGCCGCACGCCGGATCGTTTCCGCGAATCTTTGGATTGTTTCGTCCATGGCCTAGAACCGGGGCAGGTCAGGGAAGCGTTCCTGCCCCGCTTTGACGTGCCTGCGCCCGAATTCGGCGCAACGAGCCAGGGTCGGCACCGCCTTGCCGGGGTTGAGCAGCCCACGTTCGTCGAAAGCGTGTTTCAACCGGTGGAACGCTTCCAGTTCCGCCGAGCGGAACTGCACGCACATCTGATTGAGTTTCTCCACGCCCACGCCGTGCTCCCCGGTGATAGTGCCGCCCGCCTCGATGCACATTTCCAGGATGCGACCGCCGAATTCCTCCGCCTTCTCCAGCTCTCCGGGCACGTTGGCATCGTAGAGGATGAGGGGGTGGAGGTTGCCGTCGCCGGCGTGGAAGACGTTCATGCAGCGCAACCCGTACTCGCGGGAGAGGGCCTCGATGCCCTTCAGCACTTGGCCCAGCTTCTTGCGTGGGATGGTGCCGTCCATGCAGTAATAGTCGGGCGAGAGGCGTCCCGCGGCGGGGAAAGCTGCCTTGCGCCCGGCCCACAGGCGCAGCCGCTCTGGCTCATCTCGGGAGACGCGAATTTCCGTGGCGCCGCTCGCCTTCAGGACCTCGATGACGCGGGCGATCTCATCGGCCACCTCTTCTGCGGTACCGTCCGACTCGCACAGCAGGATCGCCTCCGCGTCCAGGTTATAGCCGGCGTGTACGAAGTCCTCTACGGCTCGTGTGGTGAGCCGGTCCATCATCTCCAGTCCCGCGGGCACGATCCCAGCGGCGATGACCGCGGCGACGGCGTTGCCCGCCCTTTCCAAGCTGTCGAAAGCGGCCATTACCACCTGGGCGGTCTCGGGCACGGGGAGCAGCTTCACCGTGACCTCGGTGATGACCGCCAGCATCCCCTCCGAGCCGGTGATCAAGGCGAGTAGGTCATAACCCTGCGCGTCCAGCCCGTCGGCACCGAACTCCACGATGTCGCCTTCGATAGTGACGGCGCGCACCTTCATGACGTTGTGCACGGTCAGTCCATATTTCAAGCAATGGACGCCGCCAGAATTTTCTGCCACGTTACCACCGATGGTGCAGGCGATCTGGCTGGAAGGATCGGGGGCGTAATACAGCCCATAGGGTGCCGCGGCTTCGGACACGGCCAGGTTGCGTACCCCTGGCTGTACCCGGGCGGTGCGTGCCGAGGGGTCGATCTCCAGGATGCGCATGAACTTGGCCAGGGAGAGCAACACCCCCTCCTTGAGGGGGAGGGCCCCTCCCGAGAGGCCGGTGCCGGCACCGCGGGCCACCACCGGCACGCCCTCTGCATGGCAGAGGCGCAGGATCTGCACCACTTGGTCTTCGGTTTCCGGAAGAACCACCACTGCCGGCACTTGCCGGAACGCGGTGAGCCCATCGCACTCGTAGGGGCGCAGCTCTTCTAGCTCGGACAGCACATTGTCGGGGCCCACCAAGCGGCGCAGTCGCTCCAGCAGGGCACGGGTGAGGGCTTGGGTAGAAGTCTGTTGGGCGTGGGGCATCGATCTCTCCGGAGCCTAGGCTCGGGGCTGGATTTTTTCCGGATTTGGATTTTCCCTTTCCCCGGCGGGCGGTTCGGCGGGCTCGCTTAGGGGTCCGCGCGCAGGCGTGCGTTCCATGACGGCCAGTCCCAGCCGTGCGGCCGCCCTCAGCAGATGGTTGCGGGCAGCGTCCTGGGCAGCGTCGGGGTCTCCTGCCGCGATGGCCTGGAAAAGTCGCCGGTGTTCCGCTTGGGCGGCCTCGGCCAGGCTCGGCTCGCTCCAAGTCGGACGGCGGCTGTCGGCGAAAGGAGGACCGATGAGGGCGATCAGGCGCTCCAGATAGGGGTTGTGGGCGGCGACGGCGATGGCCCGGTGGAAGGCGTTGTCCGCTTCCGAACCATCGCCTTGGCCCGCGAGGGCACGGTCCATGGCGGACAGGGATGCGTCGAGCTTCTCGAGGTCCTGGGACGTGCGCCGCAGGGCCGCCAATTCGGCAGCAGTGCTTTCCACCGATAGGCGCAACTCGAAGATGTGGGCGAGCTCGTGCGGGTCCGGCTGATCGTGGCGCGCGAGCTTGAAGCTCAGCAGTGCCGGCCGGGCCGCCACGTAGGCTCCCGCCCCCTGGCGGGTGACCACATGGCCGTCCGCCTTCAGGCAGGCGATAGCCTCCCGCACCACGGCCCGGCTCACCCCGAAACGCTCGGCCAGCGCCCGCTCGGTGGGTAGCCGGTCGCCGGGGCCGAAGGCGCCATCCCGAATAAGGGTTTGTAGCGCCCGAATCACCGTCTCGGTCAAGGGCAATGGCCGGGCGATTTCCCGCAGGGCTTCCATGGCCGTCAACAACGAGGGTGGGGGATCAATAGCGTGTCTATTGACATTCCGAAAACGGAGGCAAATGGCCTGGTTGTCAGACCAAACTACCCGGGAGTCGCTTCCTCGTCAAGATGCGCGTCTGTCGCTATAACGCTACCGTATGCCTTCGGGATGAAGACCGGTCGGCTGTGGAGGGCAAACGCCCGAGCGATGCGTTGGCCAGCGGGTGGCTTATGGTGACGATAATTTCATATGATGGAAGATGGATTTGCAATCTGCAATTCTCGGTGCTATGCTGTATTCCATATAACAACAAATAATTTCATATTTTGAAAACCGATAGGAGGTCGCTATGGCGAAGATGACCGCCGCGGAAGCGGCAGTGAAGGTCTTGGAAAGCGAGGGGATCGATCTCGCCTTTGGCGTGCCGGGCGCGGCGATCCTGCCGCTCTACGACGCGCTGCGCAAGAGCTCCATCAAGCACGTCCTGGTGCGTCATGAGGAGGGCGGTACCCATGCGGCCGAGGGCTACTCCCGGGCGAAGAAGGACAAGATCGGCGTGTGCATCGGCACCTCCGGCCCCGCCGGCACCAACATGGTGACCGGTCTCTATTCCGCCATGGCGGACTCGGTTCCCATCCTTTGCATCACTGGTCAGGCGCCCCGGCCGAAGCTCCACAAGGAGGACTTTCAGGCGGTGGACATCGCCTCAATCGTTCGCCCGGTGACCAAATGGTCCATCACCGTGATGGAGGCGGCCCAGGTGCCCTGGGCTTTCCGCCATGCTTTCCACCTCATGCGCTCGGGGCGGCCGGGACCGGTGCTCATCGACCTGCCCCTCGACGTGCAGAAGGAGATGATCGAGTACGACCCAGAGGCCGATGCGCCCCTGGAGGTATTCAAGCCACGGGCCCATCGCCGCCAGATCGAGAAGGCGCTCTCCATGATGATGGAGGCGCGGCGGCCCCTGATCATCGCGGGCGGCGGGGTGATCAATGCCGATGCTTGCCACCTGCTGCGGGAATTCGCCGAGATCACCCAGACGCCGGTGGTGCCCACCCTCATGGGATGGGGCGCCCTTCCCGACGACCATCCCCTCAATGCCGGCATGGTGGGGCTGCAGACCCAGCACCGCTACGGCAACGCCAATTATCTGCGCAGCGACTTCGTGCTGGGGCTGGGCAACCGCTGGGCCAACCGCATGACGGGCAGCGTGGATGTCTTCACCCGAGGCCGCAAGTTCGTTCACGTGGACATCGAGCCGACTCAAATCGGACGAGTCTTCTGTCCAGACCTGGGCATCGTCTCCGACGCCAAATTCGCTCTGGAACTGTTCGTGGAAGTGGCCCGGGAATGGCAGGCGGCGGGCAAGCTTGCCGACCGGAGCGCTTGGGTCGCAGAAGTGCAGGAGCGCAAGCGCACCATGCACCGCAAGACCCATTTCGACAACGTCCCGATCAAGCCCCAGCGGGTGTTCGAGGAGGTGAACAAGGTGTTCGGCGACGACACCGTGTTCGTGACCGCTATCGGCCTCTACCAGATCGCCTCCGGCCAGTTCCAGAAGATCAACAAGCCGCGCCATTACTTGGTGTGCGGCCAGGCCGGTCCCCTCGGCTGGGAGATTTCCGCCTGCACCGGTGCAAAGCTCGCCTGCCCTGACAAGGAGGTGGTGGGTATCGTGGGCGACTATTCGTTCCAGTTCCTGATCGAAGAGCTGGCAGTGGCGGCCCAATACAAGGTCCCCTTCGTGCTGGTCCTGCTCAATAACGCGTACCTGGGCCTCATCCGCCAGGCGGAGCTGGGCTATGGCATGGATTACGAAGTGCAACTGTCGTTCAAGAACATCAATGCGCCCGAGATCGGGGAGTACGGGGTCGACCACGTGAAAGCAGCCGAAGCCTTCGGCTGCCTGGCGATTCGCGTGTTCGACCCGAACCTGCTCGCTGCGGCTTTCGAGGAAGCGAGGAACCTGGCCAACGAGCACAAAGTCCCAGTGGTCGTGGAGGTGATCACTGAGCGGGCGACCAACATTGCCATGGGTCCCGAGATCGATCAGATCAAGGAATTCGAACCGATCGAGGACCGCACGGGCACCAAGGAACCGGCGACGGCGTAATCGCGCCGTGCCTGCGGGCTCAGGGTAGCGGGGCCTCCCTCCTCCCCCCCAAAAAAAGAGCGCCCTGTCGCCCGCAGGCCTTCGCCGGTTATCATGGACAAGTGCTTCAACCCTCGCCCCCGCAAGGGCGTCGGGCGAGGGACCTGCTTTTTTCACAAAGAGGATCCCGTATGCCGAAGTTCGCCGCCAATCTCACCATGATGTTCAACGAGATCGATTTCCTGGACCGATTCGCCGCCGCGGCCAAGGCTGGCTTCCGGGGCGTGGAATATCTGTTCCCCTATCCGTACGACAAGAACGCTCTCAAGGAGCGCCTGGAGCGCCACGGGCTCGTCCAGGTGCTGCATAACCTGCCGGCCGGGGATTGGAGCAAGGGAGAACGGGGCATCGCCTGCCACCCCAACCGGGTAGGCGAGTTCCAAGAGGGAGTGGGCAAGGCCATCGAATACGCCAAAACCCTGGGCTGCGGGCAGTTGAACTGTCTCGCCGGCATCACGCCGGCGGACACCCCCCTGGACAAAGTGCGCCAGACCTTCGTCGATAACCTCAAGTTCGCCGCCGCTGAGCTGAAGAAAGCGGGCATCAAGCTCCTGATTGAGCCCATCAACACGATCGACATCCCGGGCTTTTACCTGACTCGCACGGCCCAGGCGGTGGACATCATCGAGGACGTGGGCTCGGACAACCTGTTCCTGCAATACGACATCTATCACATGCAGATCATGGAGGGTGATCTGGCACGCACCATGGAAAAGCACCTAAAGCTGATCGCCCACGTGCAGCTCGCAGATAATCCGGGTCGGCACGAACCCGGGACAGGGGAGATCAATTATCCGTTCCTGTTCGCCCACCTGGACCGCATCGGCTACACTGGCTGGATCGGGTGCGAGTACAAGCCGGCCACCACCACCGAGGCGGGTCTCGGCTGGTTTGCCCCTTACCGGGCGGCTTGAGCAGCGGCAGCGGGGTCACTTTTAGCGTAGGACCGTCTGGAGGAAGAAAGCCATGAACGTGGGATTTATCGGACTCGGCATCATGGGCAAGCCCATGGCCCTCAATCTGCTGAAGGGTGGCCATACCCTTTTCGCCCACAGCCGCAGCGGCGTGCCCCAAGAGCTCACAGCCGCCGGCGCAACCGCCTGCAAGTCGCCCAAGGAAGTGGCGCAGAAGGCGGAAGTCATCATCACGATGGTGCCCGATACACCGGACGTACAGAAGGTGCTGTTCGGCGAAGCCGGGGTAGCGGAAGGGCTCAGCCCAGGCAAGATCGTGGTGGACATGAGCTCCATTTCCCCCATCGAGACCAAGCAGTTTGCCGAACGCATCAACGGGCTCGGTTGCCAGTACTTAGATGCCCCTGTGTCGGGAGGAGAGGTGGGTGCCAAGAACGCCACCCTCACCATCATGGTCGGCGGTCCCGAGGAAGCCTTCGCCAAAGTGAAGCCTCTGTTCGAACTCATGGGGAAGAACATCACCCTCGTGGGGGGCAACGGGGACGGACAGACATGTAAAGTGGCCAATCAGATCATCGTCGCCCTCACCATCGAGGCGGTGGCGGAGGCCCTGGTGTTCGCCTCCAAGGCGGGAGCGGATCCGGCCAAGGTGCGGCAGGCGCTCATGGGGGGCTTCGCCTCCTCACGCATTCTGGAGGTCCATGGCGAGCGCATGATCAAGCGCACCTTCGATCCCGGTTTCCGCATCGAGCTACACCAGAAGGACCTCAACCTGGCGCTGGCCGGCGCCCGTGCCCTCGGGGTGTCGTTGCCCAACACGGCCACCGCCCAGGAGCTGTTCAATGCCTGCGTGGCCAACGGCGGGGCGAAGTGGGATCATTCGGGCATGGTGAGGGCGCTTGAGATGATGGCCCATCACCAGGTGGGCCAGCCTGTGGAGAACCCGGGATTGGATTGAGCGCCGGCGCTGCGCGATCCTGCGCATCGAAATGGGCGCCCGCGGGGCGCCTTTTTCATTGTCGGGGAGTCGAACGTGCCTTTCCCGGCAGCCCATGGCTGCGCTCCTGGGGTAGGATTTCTCTGGATGGGAGGCAAAAGGACGCGGGTCTTTGGCCCCGGCACCGTGCCATGGAAGAAACCCGAGCCGTTCCGGGGCGCAATTGCCCCTTGGATTATCGCTATACGCCGCGGGATTTGAGCCGCCCGGCGGACTTCGCCGCCGAGACGCTCTACGTGGTCGGCGGGTTGTACGGCAATCCTCAGGCATTGGAAGCCGTGCTCAGGCTCGTCGAGCAGGAGCCTGCCGCCCGGGTAGTGTTCAACGGCGATTTCCACTGGTTCGATGTGCGCCCGGGCATTTTCCAGGCGATCAACGAAACGGTACTCGCCTTCGACGCCCTGAGGGGCAACGTGGAAACGGAACTCGCCCGCCGTGAGGCGAATGCGGGGTGCGGTTGCGCCTATCCCGAGTGGGTGCCTGACCGGGTGGTGGAGCGCTCCAACGCCATCATGGCCCGGCTGCGGGAGACAGCCTGGGGGACTCCTCCCCTCCTGCTGGAGCGGCTGGCGAAGCTGCCCAGGTATTTAGTGGCGGAGGTGGCGGGCGAGCGGGTGGCCATCGTCCATGGGGACGCCAGCGCTCTTGCCGGCTGGAATTTTTCCGTGGAAAGCCTAGACGGCCTTGCCTCCACCGAAGCACTCGCTCGCTGCTTCTCCGAGGCAAACGTGCGAGTCTTCGCCTGCAGCCATACTTGTTTGCCCGTGTTGCGGGAGGTGGTGCTGCCGGCGAGTCTGGGCTACGTGGTCAACAACGGGGCGGCAGGTATGCCCAATTTTGCCGCGACCCGCTTTGGCGTGGTGACCCGTATCGGCGCAACTCCCGCTGCGCAGCAATCCCTTTACGGGCTCCGCGTGGGGGATCTCCACGTAGAGGCGCTCCCCCTTGCCTACGATCATGGCTGCTGGCAGCGGGAGTTCCTTACCGACTGGCCCCCGGGCTCGCCCGCTTTCGACGGTTATTTCGAGCGCATGCGCCAAGGGCCGCCCTACCCTGTGGCTCGAGCCCGTCTCCGCCGGCTGCCCGCCGCCGGCACGAGCTCGCCGGGCCGCGCGAGCTGAATCCGCTCCCGTGAACCTCTCTATTGTGATTCCAGCTTTGAACGAGGCGAGCCTCATCGGGGACACCTTGCAGGCCCTGGCACCCTTGCGCGCCCGCGGCTGCGAAGTCATCGTGGTGGACGGCGGCAGCCGGGATGCCACCGTGGCGATCGCCCAGGCCGGGGCCGACCGGGTGCTGGTGGCCCCTCGAGGGCGGGCGTCCCAGATGAATGCAGGCGCTGCCGCCGCTCGGGGCGAGGTGCTGCTTTTTCTCCATGCGGACACCCAGCTTGCGGCGGACGCGGATCGGCAAATCGAGACGGGCATGGCACGAACCGGCCGCCGCTGGGGCCGATTCGACGTGCGGCTCTCCGGAACTCATCCCCTGCTGCGGCTGGTGGAGCGCATGATGAACCTGCGTTCCCGGGTGTCGGGTATCGCCACGGGCGATCAGGCCATGTTCGTCGAGCGCCGGCTGTTCTTCGAAGCGGGCGCTTTCCCCAACCAGCCCCTCATGGAGGACGTGGAGCTTTCGAAACGGCTCAAGCGGCACGGCCGACCGCTGTGCCTGGCCGTGCCTGTCATCACCTCCAGCCGCCGCTGGGAAGAGGGTGGGATCGTTCGCACCATTGTCCTCATGTGGGCGCTGCGCGCCGCCTACGCCCTGGGGGTGCCGGCAGAGCGTCTGGCGCGGCGCTATCGATGAGGAACGCCTTTTATGCAGGCGAGATGGAACGGTGCTTGATGCGCTGGAAGGAAGCCAAAGCCCGTTCTCGGCTGACCTTCAGGTCCACGAGGGGGCGGGGATAGGTCTGTCCTAGACGCACGCCAGCGGCGTCCAAGACCGCGGGCGGCGCCGTCCAAGGGGCGTGGATGTGCTCGTCGGGAAGCGCGGCGAGCTCCGGTAGATGGCGGCGCAGGTAAACGCCCCGGGGGTCGAATTTACGGCCCTGGAGCACCGGATTGAAAACCCGGAAGTAGGGCGCGGCATCTGCCCCGCAGCCAGCGCTCCATTGCCATCCCAGGGTGTTGTTGGCAAGGTCCGCATCGACCAAGGTGTCCCAGAACCAACGGGTACCTTCCTGCCAGGGGATCAGCAGGTTTTTGGTGAGGTAAGAGGCGGCGATCATCCGCGCCCGATTGTGCATCCAGCCCGTCGCCCACAACTCCCGCATGCCAGCGTCCACCATGGGGACTCCGGTCTGCCCGCGCTGCCAGGCGGCAAGGACGTCCTGATAGCGTTCCACCCAGGGAAAGCGGGCGAAACGGCGATCCAGAGGCTCCTGCGGCGTATGGGGAAAATGAACGAGGAGGTGATGGGCGAATTCCCGCCAGGCGAGTTGGCGCAGGAAGCTCTCTGCCTGGGTGCGCAAACCCGGCGATGGGTCGAGGGCCAGGCGTTGCTCCACGGCCGCGGCGACCTGGCGCGGGCTGATCTCGCCGAAGTGGAGGTGGGGGGAGAGCCGGGAGGTGCCTGCCAGATCCGGGCGATTCCGCGCCTCGGCGTAGCGGGCTAAGGAGGCGTCTAGGAATGTCTCGAGCCGCTGCCAGGCACCGGCTTCTCCGGGATGCCAGAGAATGCGAAGGCCCTTGTCCCAGGGAATGTTCGGCAACAGGGCGAGCTCCTCGAGCCGCAGGGAAGAGAGCGTCGGCGGGACGGGCGGCAGCCTCCGGGGAGCGGCAATCGGGTCGGTGGGCCATCCCCGGCGCCAGCAAGCCCGCCAAAAGGCAGTGAACACTTGGTAGGGGACGCCATCGTCCTTGAGAAAGGATTCCGGCTCGAAGAAAAGCGAGGCGTCGGCCGTTTCCACTTGTACCCCGGCAGCGCGAAGCCCTGCGTCTACTCGACGGTCCCGCGCTCGGTGGGCGGGTTCGTAGAGCCGATTCCAGAAGACGCGGGTGGCGCCCGCCTCCTTCGCAAGCCGCAGCAGAGCTTCAAGGCTCGGGCCACGGCGCAGAAGTAACCGGGATCCTCGCGCCCGCAAGCTCCCATCGAGGGCGGCAAGGGCGTGATGCAACCACCACCGGGAGGCAGCCCCTGGCGCCCACGGTTCTGATTCTTCTGGAGCGTGGATGTAGACGGGCACTATGCGCTCGCAGGCGGCCAGGGCCCGGGCGAGGGCGGGGTTGTCGGCCAGGCGTAGATCCTGGCGGAACCAGACGAGGGCAGCGCTCATGGGACTTGCGATGAATGTCACCGAGTTCCAGGATGGAGGCACTGTACCATTGCGCCATGACGAACGTTTGCGCGGTGATCGTCTTTGCCCGGGCCCCGGTCCCAGGGCAGGTCAAGACGCGGCTGATCCCCGCCTTGGGACCCCTGCGGGCGGCCGCTCTTCACCGCCGCCTGGTTCGGGAAACCCTCACCAAGGCGGTGAGAAGCGGCGTGGGCCCGGTCACGCTGGCAGGGTACCCCAGCGCGGGCCATCCCTTCTTCGCCCGCTGCGCTACCCGTTATGGCGTGGCGCTCATGGACCAGGAAGGCGCTGATCTGGGCGCCCGGATGGGGGAAGCCCTGAAGAGGGCTTTGGACAGGGCGCCCATGGCGCTGCTGGTGGGCAGCGATTGCCCGCCCCTTACCGTCGAGGATCTGCGGGCCGCTGCCAGGGCGCTCGGCCAGGGGGCGGATGCGGTCCTCGCCCCGGCCGAGGACGGCGGTTACGTGTTGATCGGCCTGCGGTGCTTTCACCCCGCGCTCTTCTGCGGGCTCCCATGGGGGAGCGAGGGGGTGTTGCGCGAGACCATGGGGCGGCTCGAGCGTTTGAGCTGGCGCGTTGCCCGACTGCCAACCCGCTGGGACCTGGACCGGCCTGAGGACTTCGCCCGGCTGCGGGCCTTGCGTGGGGCTTGGAGAAGCGCCTGAGCAGAGAGCCTTTAAGCTGCCTGGACTGGGATGCTGTCCCTCGTATGGGTGATGCGGTTGCGGCCGTCCACGTAGACGAGCCGCGGGTGATGGCGGGCCAGTTCCAGTTCCGAATAAACGGCGTAGGCGGCGATGATAAGCAGATCGCCGGGTTTGGCTTTATGGGCGGCAGCCCCGTTTACCGAGATGGTGCCGCTGCCGCGCTCGGCGCGGATCGCGTAGGTGGTAAAGCGCTCGCCGTTGGCGATATTGTAGACGTCGATTTGTTGGTATTCTCGTATGCCGGCGGCATCGAGCAGGGTCTCGTCGATGGCACAGGAGCCTTCGTAATCCAACTCCGAATGGGTCACCGTGACCCGGTGCAATTTCGCCTGTAGCATCGTGCGCTGCATGGGCGGGCATCCCCCTTTGGCTTTTTCTCAAAAACGCGAAGTATAAGGCCCTCAGGCCGGAACCGTGATTTCCAGGTTGTCGATCAGCCGGGTCCTTCCGAGCCGAGCGGCCGCAAGGGCCACAAGCTCCCGGTCCCCCGGCTGGGCGGGCTCTAGGCTAGGGCGTTGCTGCACCGCAACATAATCCACCTGCCATCCCGCCTTGTCAAGGCGGTCCCGGGCGCGCTGTTCCAGGGCACGGAAGTCTTGCGTTCCTGCTTCGATTGCTTGGGCGATCTCGCGCAAGGTGGCGTACAGCCGAGGCGCTTCGGCTCGCTCGGCCTCGGAGAGGTAGCCGTTGCGGCTCGACAGCGCCAGCCCATCCGGAGCCCTTACGGTTTCTCCTGCGACGATCTCGATAGGCAGGTTGAACTGGCGCACCATTTCCCGTACCACCAGGAGCTGCTGGTAGTCCTTTTTGCCGAACACCGCCCAGCGAGGCTGCACGATGTTGAAGAGCTTGAGCACCACGGTGGCGACCCCCCGGAAAAAGCCTGGCCGGAACTCTCCTTCCAAGATCTGACCTAGCCGAGGCGGCTCCACGACGAAGGTTTGGGACACGGGATACATTTCTTCCGTGTCCGGGGCGAACACGAAGTCCACGTCAAGCTCGCGCAGCTTCTCGCAGTCCTCCTCAAGGGTGCGGGGATAGGAGGCGAAATCTTCCCGCGGGCCGAACTGGAGCGGGTTCACAAAGATGGAGACCACCACCGGCCGCCCGTGGTTTGCGGCAAGGCGCACGAGCGCCAGATGCCCCTCGTGGAGGTTACCCATGGTGGGCACGAAAGCGACCTGCCGGTGGCCGGCCAGCCGCTCCCTCAGGGCGGCAATGCGGGACACGCGCTCCATCTATTCGAAGCTTTCTTCGGGCCCCGGGAAACTGCGGTTCTTGACCGCTTGCACGAAGGCTGCGACCGCCGCTTGAACATTGCCCGCCCCCGCCATGAAGTTGCGCACGAACTTGGGCCGGTGCCCCGGGTAGAGGTCCAGCATGTCATAGAGTACCAGCACCTGGCCGCTGCAATGGGGGCCGGCGCCGATGCCGATGGTGGGGGTGCTGATCGAGGCGGTCACCTGCTGGGCCAAGGTCGCTGGCATGGCTTCCAGAACGAGGAGCCCGGCGCCTGCCTGTTCCAGGGCCTTGGCGTCGTCGAGCAGCCGAGCGGCCTGGGCTTCGCCGCGCCCCTGCACCTTGAAGCCTCCCAGCTGGTGCACCGACTGGGGAGTAAGCCCGATGTGGCCGCACACCGGTACGCCGCGCCGGGTGAGGAAGCTCACCGTCTCCGCCATCTCCTGGCCGCCTTCCAGTTTCACCATGTGGGCGCCGGCGGCCATGAGAGGCACGGCGTTCTCGAAGGTCTTCTCCGGGCTTAGCTGGAAGGTGCCGAAGGGCATGTCGGCGATCACCAGGGCGCGTTTCGCGCCCCGCGCCACGCAACGGGTGTGGTAAGCCATCTCCGCCAGGGTCACGGTGAGGGTCGTTGCCTCGCCCTTGATTACGTTGCCCAGGGAGTCTCCTACCAGCAGCGTGTCCACGCCGGCGCTGTCCAGCACGGTGGCGAAGCTCGCGTCGTAGCAGGTGAGCATGGTAATGGGATCCCCGTCCCGGGCCATCTTCTGCAGGGTCGTGAGAGTGACGCGCATGATTAGCCTCGATTGAAGAACTCCCGGGCGCCCCGCATGGCGCCAATGCATTGCAACAGTAAATCAAAATCCGCGCGCTCATCAACAAAGTTGAAGTGGTCGCTGTTGACGACGAGCAGCGGCGCGGCCTCGTAGTGGTGAAAAAACCGAGTGTAGGCTTCTGCCAGCCGGGCCAGGTAGTCCTCGGAAATCGCGCGCTCGTACTCCTTGTTCCGGCGGCGCACCCGCTCCATCAGCCGCTCGGGGGAAGCCTGAAGATAGATCACCAGGTCCGGCACGGGCTTGCCGGGGGCAAGGCGGTGGTAGAGCTCCAGATACAACCGGTACTCATCGTCGTCCAGCGTGAGGCGCGCAAACAGAGGGTCTTTCTCCAAAAGGAAATCGGCCACCGTCAGGCGCTGGAACAGGTCGTACTGGGACAGGCGCTGGAGCCGTTGCACCCGCTGGAACAGGAAGCAGAGTTGGGTCGGAAGCGCATAGCGTTCGCTATCTTGGTAGAAGCGGGGAAGAAACGGATTTTCTTCCGGATCCTCCAGCAGCAGGGCGCAGTCCAGCCGCTTGGCGAGGGCCCGGGCGAGGGTGGTCTTTCCCGCTCCGATGGGCCCTTCCACCACCAGGTATCGCAGGGCATCCAGATTCACGGCGAGACCCCGGCAGTGGCGAGCCGCTCGATACCCTCGTGGGAGAGCCTTTGGGTGAGCTCCCCGACACGCCCGTGGCCGGGAATTTCCAGCTCCGGTGCGATCTCCGCCAGGGGCACCAGCACGAAGGCTCGCTCGTGAAGTCTCGGGTGGGGCACGGTGAGCCCCGGCTCGCTCACCGACAAGTCTTCGTAAAGGAGCAGGTCCAGGTCTAAGGTGCGGGGCGCGTTAGGGAACGTGCGCCGGCGCCCGTGCAAGCGTTCGAGGGAGAGGAGCGCCGCCATCAGCTCCCGCGGCCTCAAGGACGTCTCTACTTCCACCACGGCGTTGATGAACTCGGGCTGGTCCGCGTAGCCTACCGGCGCGGTGCGGTAGAGGGACGAGCGCCGCAGGACCGCGAGGCCGGGCAGCTCCGAAAGTTCGCGAATGGCAGCGAGCACCTGCCGGTCCGGTCGCAGCAGGTTGCTTCCCAGGGCAACGAAGGCGCGCGCCACGGCTTTTCCCCTCCTTTCAAAGCGACGCGCCGGCCTTGACGGGGGTGCCGTGCTGGACGCTCGCGCCTTCGGCCGTCTGCGCCGACTTGCGCCGCCTCCGGCGCCGGCGGCGCGGTCCTTCCCCGGGCTTCAACATGGCTTGGCGCTCCTGGGGATCGGCCCGCTGAAAGGCGTCCCACCACTCGCCCAGCTCTTTTGGCAGCTCGCCGCTTTCACAGCGCAATTGCAGAAAATCGAAGCCCGCCCGGAACCGGGGATGCTCCAGGAGCCGGAACGGGCGTTGCCCCGAACGTTGTAGGAAGCGGGGCTGAAGGGCCCAGATTTCTTTCATCATGGCTTCGTATCGACGGGGGATGGCGAGCCGCTCCTCCTGCACCGCCAGCACCTCGTCCATGGCCTTCAGCAGGGCGGGAACGGGCTTCTCGCCCTGCTGTTGCAAGGCATTCCACGTGGCAAGCACTTCGTGCCACAGGAGGGCGGCGAGCAGGAAGGCGGGATTGACCGGTTTGTCGGCGGCGATGCGCCGGTCGGTATTCTCCAGTGCCAGCATCACGAAACGCTCCCCCAGGGGTTGCTCCAGGATCACGTCCAGCAAGGGCAGTAGCCCGTGGTGCAATCCCCGCGCCCGCAACTGCAGCACGCATTGGCGCGAGTGGCCGGAGAGCAGGAGTTTCAGCATCTCGTCGAACACCCGGGCTGCCGGCACGTTCTGGATCAGGGGAGCGAGGCGCGGAATCGGTGCCTCGGTCTTCGGATCCAGCTTCAGGTCCAACTTGGCGGCCAGGCGCACCGCCCGCAGCATGCGCACCGGATCCTCCCGGTAGCGCTTCTCTGGATCGCCGATGATACGCAACACCCCCTTCCTGAGATCGGCGTAGCCCTCGTGGTAGTCCCAGATCTCCTGGGAGACCGGATCGTAGAACAGGGCGTTGGCGGTGAAGTCCCGGCGTGTGGCGTCCTCTACCTGGCTGCCGAAGATGTTGTCCTGAAGCAGGCGCCCGTGCTCGTCGGTGGGCAGCTCCTCGGCAGTCGCCTCGTCTGCAGGGCCGCCGCGGAAGGTGGACACTTCCACCGTCTCCGTGCCGCACAACACGTGCACCAGGCGGAAGCGGCGGCCGATAATGCGGGAGCGGCGGAACAGCCGTCGCACTTGTTCCGGCGTGGCGTCGGTCGCCACGTCGAAGTCTTTCGGGACACGCTTCAGGAGGAGATCGCGCACCGCCCCCCCCACGATGAAGGCGCGGTAGCCGGCCTGCTGCAGGGTGGAGACCGTGCGGCGGGCGCACGGGCTGATCTGATCGGCAGTGATTCCGTGCCGCTCGACGGGAATGCGCAGCGGCTCAAGGGGCGCAGACCGGGAACGCCCAAAAACGCGGCGCAGGAGCTTGCGAATCATCCCTCAGTGGACCGTTCCATGCAGCGAAAGAATCGGCCAGCCGTGCGCCTCGGCGTGGCAGCGCAGGCGCACATCGGGGTCCACTGCCACTGGATGGGTCACCCGCTCGAGCAGGGGAAGGTCGTTGTGGGAATCGCTGTAGAACCAGCTCTCTCCGATTCGCTCCCAACTAAGCCCTCGGGAGGTGAGCCATTCTTCCAGCCGCGCGACCTTGCCCTCGCGAAAGCAGGGCACCCCTACCGCCCGGCCGGTGAAGGCACCGTCCACCTCCTCCGGTTCGGTGGCGATCAGGTGCTCCACCCCGAACTCCCGCGCGATCGGTCCGGTGACAAAGCGGTTGGTGGCAGTGATGATGACGAGCTCGTGCCCCCGGCGGCGGTGGTCCTCCACTAGCGCCCGGGCGGCCGGCGTGATCATGGGGCGGATCCTGGTACGCATGTATTCTTCGTGCCAGCGATCGAGCTCGAGGCGCGAATGCCGCGACAGGGGTTTCAATTGAAAGGCGAGAAAGGCATGGATGTCTAGGGTCCCCGCCTTGTACTGCTCGAAAAACTCCCGGTTGCGCGCCTCGTAGACCTCCCGGTCCAGCACCCGTTGCTCGATCAGGAACTGGGCCCACTCGAAATCGCTGTCGCCGGAAAGCAGCGTATTGTCCAGATCGAAGAGGGCGAGCCGCAAAGTCATGGAACGAGGCAGAGGACTAAAAAAACGGCTAAGTATAACCGAGAAATCCTCTGCGCCCCTCGGCTACCCCCGGTCACGGAT